>CAZFWZ010000063.1:0-16322 GCA_964522765.1 uncultured Caulobacterales bacterium
TAAAATCTCCGCCGCCGCCGAGAGATTTCATAATTGCTGCTTGGGAGCGTCCGCTGCCTTGAATTTTAAAAGCACTGCCGATTTCACCAGATGCATTTGAAAAGCCAGCGGCGGCATTAAAAAGACTATCAGAATTCACCTTTTTCATGCTCAAATCTAGAGACACTGAAGGTACAGAACTTGACCCGTTTAAAACAACGTTCATTCGGCCTGCACCGCCATATAATAACATATTGGGTAGGTCAGCAACCATTCGGCCATCGCGGAGTGCCGCGTTAATTGTTGTTTGCCCCAAAGACATACGACTCGTCACAACATTGGGCGTGTTGAATGTAAAACGACCATTAAACGCTCTGAGGGGAGCCATATCAATTGGAGCTTCGCTCCAAGGCTGAATTGTACCTTTTGGTTTCTGCGTTGAATAAGCCGCCATATAAGGGCGGACATCCAAGCCGCTCATATTCATGGTTGCATTCATTTCAGGTGTGGATTTTCTAAGGTCTATCTTAAAGTCACCTGTACCACTCAAAGCGTCGAGTGCCATTTGGGCTGATGTAAACGTAATCTCTGCAGGATTGCCTTTAACTTTGCCTGAGACTGCAAAACGCTCATAAATAGGGCCTGCACTTGTACTCGGAGGCAACGCATTATTGCCTGTTGTTTGCGCGAGGTTGCGCAAGGAAGGGATATCAGCCGACAGGTCGCCGTCTAGGCTAAACCCGTTATTCATCGACGCAGCGCCCGTAAATGCACCATTGATCTGGCCGTCCGTTAGAGACGCATCTAGTGCTGAAAATCTTATCGCTTCGCCCTGGCCAGAGATATTGCCTTTGACGTTTACAACGCCAATTGTATTGGCATATGGCATTTCAATATTCGAACGTTTCGAAATTTCATTTAAAGAGGTGACCGTTGCTGTAAAGTTGCCGTCATATCCAGTAACATCGCCGAGCTTGGCGCTGCCGTTGTATTGACCATTGATAATGTCACCTTGTGTTTTCGCGACAAGGTTAGAAATTGAAACATTTTTCCCAGCCAGATTTACTCCCCCCGTTGCATTGAGGCTTCCAACAAGATTTGCCGCATCAATTTTCAAATCAGCCACCTTATTAGCCTGAGCTACGGATGGGATATCTACTGTGAACTGCCCCGTTAGCGCGGGAGTGCCGTCCGCCATTTTGACATCGCCTGTATATTGGCCGCTGATAATGTCACCTTGTGTCTTCGCGACAAGCTCAGAGATAGAGATGTTTTTCCCAGTTAAGCTTACACGTCCTGTTGCGTTGAGGTTTCCAACCATATTGGCGGCGTCAATTTTCAAATCAGCTACTTTATTAGCCTCGGCTACGGACGGAATATCTACTGAGAATTGACCGTTCAGGGCTGGGTCGCCTTTCGTTAGTGTTGCATCGCCATTATAGGTCCCCGAGACGGTTCCGCCATTGGTCTTTACATCTAAGGCGCTGAGCTTAATCAGGTCTTCGCTATAATTCAGGCTGCCCTTCGCGTTTAAATTTTCAACCAAGGCGGCTTGCGGAATATCCATTTCAAGAGATTTAAGCAGTCTTGGGACGGAGAGAGCATCCGCTGAAAATGCTCCAGTCGCTGTAATTTTATCCGCTATGACCGCGGATCCCGTATAACTCGCAGCCAGACCGTCGCCTTGAACATTTGCATCAACATTATTTGCGGCAAAGCCATTGTCTAGCGCTTTAAGATCAGCCGCTAATTTTGCGGTCTGTACGAGGCCTAAGCCTTTGACGTCTTGCTTGAGGGCTTTCGAAAGGGCTTGTACATCTCTGGCATCCAGTGTGACACGGCCGTCAAATACAGGAGGCTGGGCAAGAGTAGCCTGCCCTGTAAACCCTGCATCAAAACTTGACCCTGCAAGGGAAATATCGGCGTTATTTGCGGTTAAAATTTTTCCATCAAAGTTATAATTCCCTGAAACTTTGACCTCATTGGCAAGGTCCGCATAGGGAACTTCGACAGGTGAGAACCTCACAAGTCTTGCGACATCAGAAATGTCTGCATCTAAGTCCACATTAAAACGAACGTCTTCGCCAGCTAAAATTTTCCCTTTGCCAGAGATGTCCGCAAACTCAGTTTTAAGTGAAAGGGAGAGCGGAGCCTCTTTTCCGTCTAAAAATGAGCGCATGCTATCAAGTTTCAAATTTAGATCTGTGGGGATGTCTTTGTAAACAAAGTCACCATCGATATCTAATGGCGCTGATAGGCCCGCCAAGGAGAAGTCTACATTTACAGCGTTTAAGTCATAGTTTTCACCTTTTACGGCATCTGAATATTTTATCGTTCCATTCTCAAGAGAGAACTTACCGATCGAAGGATCTACTGCAGCATAGCGGCCGTCACGTTTAAAAGGCCCTTCATCGACCGCTGGCGCAGGAGCCTCTTCAGTGTCCCCAAAAGCCCAGTTAACTGCGCCATCGGCCTTTTTTTCTAAATTGATTGTTGGGTTCTTAAGCGTGAAGGACGTGATTTCTACGCGTTTTGAAAACAAGGGCATTAGTTTTACGCCTGCGCTCATGCCGTCCATGCTCGCAAATTGAGCCGCGCCAAATCCAGCAGGGTTGTCGATTTCAACGCGGCCCGTATTGGCTCTTATAACTGGAAAAACATTGAGTTTTACATCACCGATAATTCGAACATCACGGTCAAGCTCCTTGCTTAACTGGCCTTCTATTTTTTCTTTATAGACTTCGGCTGGAATCAAACTGGGAAGTATTACAAGGCCGGCACCAAGCACGACGATAAGTCCCGCACTACCAATAAGAAGTTTTTTCATGTGATTTTCCAATCAAACAGCAAAAAATATGTAATTTTATGCGCTCCTAGGTCCTTTAGTTCTCACAAATAGTAGATAAACGCAACTTTATGCGTCAAAACCTGCAATCACTTTTAGGTAATGCTGTCGTGACGCAAAAAAGGAAGAAGGTTTTCCTTCTTCCCAAATTGTTAAATCAAGCGAACTTGCTAACTAGAACTAGTATCATGCGGGTGACACTAATAAAGCTCAGAAGCATTACAAGCGACTAAAAAATTAAGTGCAAAATGCCGTAAATGCGAATCCAAGCATAACATTCAGTTCTCATGTTGATTACCATAAAAATCTATTAGGTAGGTAAACCGGTAAGGCTAAGCTCTAAACTGCACATGCGATTTGACCCTCTTTTAAAATAACGTTAGAGCAAATTAATGACTAAATTGGGGAGTTTCATCATTATGAAACGTAGTTTTCTATCTTATTCTTGTGCAGCTATTTTAGCATTTTCAGGTGCAGGTTTAGCGCAGGCGCAAGGCACAAATGATGCCGCAAGGACCGCTGCACTGGCCGCACTTGATGCCTCGCTTCCTGGAAAGTTGATAAACAATCCGTATGATATTAAATGGAACACCGAAGGCTCTGACTTCAAGGAAAAAATTGTTGATTCAAAAGGTGCACCTGGCGGGATGGCCTATAGTGTCAAAGTGAAGAAGTCCAAGCCTAATCATTGGGATACGGCCACCCGCATTCCTATGAGCCAAAATATTGCCAAAGATGATGTCATCATTGTGTCTTTCTGGGCGCGGGCAGCTAAGGTCCGTAAAGGAAAAGAAACAGGCAAGGTCGTGGCTATGCTACAGCGTACAGCCGAACCTTTTGACTCAATAATTGAGGAGCATATGGATTTAGGGCCTGAATGGAAACTTCACAACGTAGCAGGTAAAGCTGCGCGCGACTATGCGGCTGAAGAAACCAGTATGAATTTTAATCTCGCCAAAGCTAAACAAACAATTGAATTTGGCCAATTCTATATCATGAACCTCGGCCCCAATGGTGATGCGAGCAAGTATGTTAAATAGTAACTTGGTCTGTTGCGTGTCGCCTTCGTTTTCTTGTCCTGCGCGCTTTATCGTGCTTATTAAGTACACGCGGGCCCTTTAACGAAAAGCTGTAATTTTATGTTGTCAATGTCACGCCTAATTTCTCACCGGTTTCGCGGGTTTGCTGAGGAAGAAAACACGATTGCAGGACTAAAATCTGCGATGACACGCGGAGTGGAATTTTTAGAGTTTGATATTCGGGTTGCTCGATGTGGAACACCCCTCATCTACCACGATGAATATGCGCTCGATGGCGAAGGAAATAGTCGTAAAATATGCAACGTCATGGCCAAGGATTTGAAAGTTATTGGTGGCCGTTTTACAACAATGCCAAAAGCAGAAGATCTATTTCTCGCAGCGGGTCAGCACAATAATAAAACTTCGCATCTCTTAGTGGACATCAAAGACGCTGGGTTTGAATCTGAAATTCACGCGCTGGTTATGCTCGCGGGTCTTGGAAAGCGCGTAACTTATGTGTCTTGGGTGCCTGAGGCGCTTTATCAAATTCACGACATTGCGCCTGACATACCAATATGTCTTTCACATTGGTGCCAAAGTCCCAATAAAGCGACAAGAAACATTCACACAGTGCACGAAGCGAAAGATGGAAATATTTTACGCTCCACTCCAGCTATCATCCACGGTGAGCGTAGCGGATATTTTGTCAACGAAAGATTGCGCGGCGAACTATTTGATATTATCAAAGCAACCAAAGGTTCTGTTTGCGTCCCTCAAAATATGGTCACAGCGGAGCTAGTTGCGGCTTATCAAGCGGAGGGTATAGAGGTCTCCGCCTTCTCTTACGTAAATTGGCCTAGCATTTTAACTGCCGATGAAAATATGCAAATCAATCAATATTTCATTGACGATAAATCCGTATTTGACCAAATGCTTAAATAGTATTTTTTGATATTTTGTAGCTTGAAGAGCTGTGATGACTGTCACGGTTGCGCTAATGATAATTTGTTACTCGGCGCTTTAGGTAGACACTTCATCTCCGTCTACCTAAGGTCTCGCCGCCGCTGTGATTTGAAGTTTAGCGGTGGCGGGATTATTTAAACTTAATACCCTGATTTCGTGCTTAGCTATATTTTTGAGGCGTCTAGTCTGACTTCGTGCCAAATCTGGTTGCCTTTACTGCCATGCCTACGTCTAGCCCTGCCGAAATTAAGTGGAAGATTTTATACCTCTTTCTAACTCGGCTCTTGCCACAAGGAGGAATCTTAGACAGAATTAATTCTAAAGTATTAGAGGATCAAGAAGTCATATGGGTATTTTAAAAGTAAACAATGAAGGTGCCGTTAGGGTTTTGACGCTCAACCGACCCGAAAAGATGAATGCTTACAATGTTGAGCTACACAATGCCATTAACGAGGCCATCATCGAAGCTGACAAAGATAGTAACGTACGCGCAATCGTGGTGACTGGGGCCGGCAAAGCTTTCTGTGCAGGGGCTGATATCAGTCAAGGGTTTAGTGGAGCTGGTCTGGATAAATCAGCTATTGTTAAAGATGGAATTGAACGCGACTTTGGAGGCGTATTGGCACTGACTATATTTGAATGTGACACCCCTATCATCGCCGCTATAAACGGCGTTGCCGTCGGCGTAGGCGCGACTATGACTCTGCCTATGGATATTAAAATCGCGTCTGATACGGCCCGTATGGGGTTTCCTTTTGCCCGCCGAGGCATTGTATTTGACGCTGCGTCTAGCTGGTTTTTACCCCGGATCATCGGATGGGCAAAAGCTCAGGAGCTAATTGTTCGCGGCCATATTTTCGGTGCAGATGAAGCCCTCAAAATTGGGCTGGTCAGTGAAACTGTCCCCAAGGATGACGTACTTACGCGCGCCATGGAAATAGCTCAAGATATTGCGGTGAATTGCTCCCCGACAAGTATGGCAAATAACAAACGCTTGCTAAGGGCTAGTCAGCTTAACAGTAACGCCTATGGCGGGGGCGCAATGGGAGCACACATGGCTGAGAGCGCTATGCTTACCAAGGCTTTCAATTCCGAAGATTGTCATGAAGGTGTGAAAGCCTTCTTAGAAAAACGTCCACCACAATTCCCTCCGAGAGAAATAGAATCCTAAAATGGTAGATTTTTCTGAACTCAAAGGTTTTGATTATATTATCGCGGGTGCAGGTTCAGCAGGATGTACCTTAGCTGCGCGCTTGAGCGAAGATCCAAATGTAACCGTATGTCTTATTGAAGCGGGTAAGTCGCACAAACACTGGTCTGTACGTATCCCTGCGATGTCACTTGTGAACATGGTATTGAAAAAACGTAACTGGGGATTCGATACCGTTCCGCAAAAAGGGTTGAATGGACGTGTTGGGTATCAACCGCGCGGGAAAATGCTTGGCGGTTCATCAGGCTCGAATGCAATGGTCTACATTCGCGGAAATAAAGCGGATTATGATGGCTGGGCTGCCCTTGGCAATGAGGGTTGGAGCTATGACGAGGTTCTCCCTTATTTTATAAAATCAGAACACCGCGAAGCTGGCGCGAATGAATATCATGGCAAAGGAGGTGAGCTTAATGTGGCCCCAGTTACGAGTCCGGGTTCCGTGAACGACATGTTTCTTGAAGCCTGCTCTGAGTTACAGATACCAGCTAATGACGATTTTAACGGCGAAACGCAAAATGGTGTTGGATATTACGAAGTGACCCAGAAAAATGGGGAACGTTGGTCCACAGCACGTGCGTTCCTTGAAGACGCTCAGAAACGCGAAAACCTTACAGTCATTACCGGCGCTCATATCGACCGTGTAAATATTAAAAACGGACGCGCGACAGGTCTGACATATCGTGTCAAAAATGAAATTAAGGTTATTAAGGCCTATAGAGAAACGATATTATCCGCTGGGACATTTGGGTCCCCTCAAATTTTACTCTTGTCTGGAATTGGCAAGAAGGAACAACTTGCTAAATTTGGAATTGCGCAAAAGGTTGACGTGCCAGGCGTCGGCGAAAATCTACAGGATCATATTGATCACGTCATTAGCTTTAAAGGGACAGTTAAAGATAACATCGGGTTTTCTGTTATGGGTGGAGTGCGTATGGTTGGCGAGTTTTTTAAATACCAATTCAAACGTAAGGGCATGCTAACCACTAACTACGCTGAAAGCGGCGGTTTTGTTTATACAGACCGTAGTGAACCCTCTCCCGATGTACAGCTGCATATGATAAGAGCTGTGGTTGATGATCACGGACGCAAATTGCATTGGGGGCATGGATACAGCTTACACGCCTGCGTCCTTCGCCCCAAAAGCCGAGGCCGCGTGACGCTGGCGAGTTCTGATCCGCGAGATCCGCCCGCCATTGATCCTGCATTCCTTGAAGATGAACAAGATATGGAAACTCTATTCAAGGGCGTAAAGCTTGCTCAAGAGATTTGCCGTCATAAGGCCTTTGATGACGTTCGCGGTAAGCCATTTTATGCCTCTGATACAGACAATGACTCAATCTTGCGCGAGGATATTCGTAACCGGGCTGACACAGTCTATCATCCTGTTGGAACCTGCAAAATGGGAACAGATGATTTGGCGGTGGTAGACCAACGGCTCCGTGTTCATGGCATAAAAGGCTTAAGGGTTGTTGACGCCTCAATAATGCCAAATCTCGTGAGCGGAAACACCAATGCACCGACAATAATGATTGCTGAAAAAGCCGCAGATATGATCAAAGAGGATTATGCTCAATTTCAAGACATCGAAATTGATGCTGCTGAATAAATTTTAAGTCTAATTATTTTAAAGTCATGAAATTCGGGGCATGCACAGCTGCTCGCAGTATATACAATTTTTTTCATATACTTTCAAAACCAATACTCTAAACTGTTGGACAATCGCTTGAATTGCGACAAGGGGCCAGACAGTCCGCGTAGTTGACAAGTAACACTCCAACCCAATTTGGATTAGAATGGATATTTACACCGACAGCCATCGTGAAATTCAGCGCACCATGCGCAAAATTATCAAAAAAGATATTAATCCCTATGTCGATCAATGGGAACAAGATCGCATATTCCCAGCTCATGAGGTTTTCAAAAAACTTGGCAATGCAGGGCTTCTCGGCATTCAAAAGCCGGAAGAATACGGCGGCATGGGCCTAGATTACACTTATAACGTGGCCGCAGTCGAAGCGCTTGGAGATATTAATTGCGCAGGTATTCCTATGGCGATTGGCGTGCAAACCGACATGGCCACGCCTGCCCTCGCAAAATACGGTTCAAAGGAACTTTGCGAAGAATTTTTACGCCCTGCTATTTCAGGCGATAAGGTTGCGTGTATTGGCGTGTCAGAGCCACACGCAGGATCAGATGTGGCGGCTATAAAATCCTACGCACGTAAAGACGGAGATGATTACATTATCAACGGCTCAAAAATGTGGATTACCAATAGCTTCCAAGCCGACTTTATGACCATGCTCGTAAATACAGGCGACGGTAATAAGCACAGCAATAAGAGCCTCGTCATCGTGCCTATGAATACTCCCGGGGTAATTAAGGCGAAGAAGCTGGAGAAAATTGGCAATCACAGCTCAGACACGGGACAGATATTTTTTGAAGATGTTCGCGTCCCGCAACGCCACCTTATTGGCCAAGAAGGCCACGGCTTTATCTATCAAATGCAGCAGTTTGAAGAAGAGCGCCTTTGGGCGGCGGTCTCTACCCTGCCGGGCCTGCAAGCGTGTATAGACGAAACCATTGAGTATACGCGCGCGCGGCAGGTCTTCGGCAAATCCATTTTGGATAATCAAGTTGTGCATTACCGCCTTGCGGAACTCCAAATCGAAGTCGAAATGTACAGAGCGCTCGTTGAGAAATGCGTCACCCAATATGCGGCGGGCGAGAATATCACTAAGCTTGTCTCTATGGTCAAAGTCAAATCTGGCCGCTTACTGCGCGAAGTCACAGATACTTGCCTGCAATATTGGGGCGGTATGGGCTATATGGACGAAACCTTAATCTCACGGCGTTGGCGCGATGGCCGGCTCGCTTCAATTGGCGGCGGGGCAGATGAGGTTATGCTCGGCGTGATCTGTAAAATGCTAGGCACTGCGCCCTCGCGGAAAAAAGGATAAATCATGAAAGCCCTCGTCGTTAAAGAATTCAAAGATTACAAAACACATGCCGTCGAAGACGCACCTGCGCCAGAAATGAAACCGGGCCATATCCGCATTGAGGTACATGCAGCTGGCGTGAATTTTCCAGACATTTTGCTTGTCGAAGGCAAATATCAAATGAAGCCGCCCTTCCCCTTCATTCCAGGATCAGAAGCCGCTGGCATAATCACAGAACTCGCCGATGACGTGCCGCACTTGAAAGTGGGTATGCGTGTAGGCTGCATGGTGCAACTAGGCGGATTTGCCACTGAAATCGTGGCGCATAAAAGCGTCGTCTACCCCATTGGCGATATGCCCTTTGACGTGGCGGCGGGGATGGCGCTTGTTTACGGTACAAGTTACCACGCGCTGAAACAGCGCGCGCAGCTTAAGGCCGGCGAGAAAATGCTTGTCCTTGGAGCCGCAGGCGGAGTTGGACTCGCAGCTGTAGAGCTCGGCAAGGTCATGGGCGCGGAAGTTATTGCCGCGGCTAGCACGGACAAAAAGTTAGCCGTTTGTAAGGAATACGGCGCGGCCCACGGCATCAATTATACATCAGAAGACCTTAAAGCCCGTGCGAAAGAACTTAGCGGCGGCGGCATCAACGTTGTCTACGATCCTGTTGGCGATAAATTTGCAGAGCCTGCTTTCCGCTCTATGGACTGGATGGGACGTTATCTTGTTGTCGGTTTTGCCGCTGGAGACATTCCAAAACTGCCGCTCAATCTTGCCCTTTTGAAATCTGCTGACATTCGCGGCGTGTTCTGGGGGACATGGACGATGCGCGACCCTAAAGGCCATATGGAAAATATGGGCGAGCTTTTACAATGGGTGAAAGCAGGCAAAATTAATCCGCGCGTCTCGAGCCATCATAAATTAGAGAACTTTGCAGAGGCCTTTGATGAGTTGACCTCTCGCAAGGCGATTGGCAAAGTTATCCTGACAATGAAATAAGGCCTCCTAATGCATAGCTTTCAGACAGTTGCCGACATACGAATTGAAGCGGGCGGCACAGCCAAGCTAGACCACTATGTTGAAGGTTTATCCCATAACAAACGCATTGCGATTATCACCGATAAAGGCGTGCGCGGCTTAGGCTTGATGGATACAGGGCTCGAGGCTCTAAGCAGTGCAGGCTATGACGTCATGGTATTTGATGATGTTGTCGCCGACCCGCCTGAAGATATTGTTCTGCGCGGAGCCGAAACGGTGAAAACCTTTGGCGCAGGACTTGTGATTGGGTTTGGCGGCGGTTCCCCTATGGATACAGCTAAAGTCATCGCGCACCTTGCGGGATGCGACCAACCGCTCGAAACCATGTATGGCGTCGGCCTTGCTAAAGGCCCCAAACTACCTTTACTCCTCATTCCGACGACGGCAGGCACAGGCTCAGAAGTCACCAATGTCGCCATCATCACAACAGGTAAAACAACTAAAAAGGGAGTCGTGGCTGACAGCCTTTACGCTGACCGCGTATTAATCGACGCGGCGCTCACCTTTGGTCTTCCTAAGCACATCACCGCCGCGACTGGAATTGACGCTATGGTGCATGCGATTGAAGCTTACACCTCTATTATCCATAAGAACCCGATTTCTGACGCCCTCGCCCTCACCGCCCTGCGTAAACTAGACCGGGCTATCGTTACCGCCTGTGATGACCCAACTAATGTCGAAGCCCGCAATGACATGCTCATCGGCGCTATGCTAGCAGGTCAAGCGTTCTCCAATGCCCCCTGCGCGGCGGTTCACGCCCTTGCATATCCGCTTGGAGGCTTTTTTCATGTCCCGCATGGATTATCCAATGCGCTCGTCTTGACTGAAGTGATGAAGTATAACGCCCCCAAAGCCGACCATTGGTACGGCGAAATTGCGCGAGACATGGGCGCAGGCCAAACAGGGAATTCACTAATTGATAAAATGGAAGCGATTAAAGATGCGACCAAAGTTCCTCAAACTCTAGGCGAGGTCAAAATCACGGCAGACGCCATACCCATGATGGCCAAAGACGCTATGACTAAAGACCGCTTACTGCAAAACAACGCCCGCGAAATGACTTATGATGCAACGGTCAAAATCTATGAGGCCATACTCTAGTGAAACCTACGCCTGATACCCTCGAAAGCTATCCGCACCATATCGACATACCAACACGCTGGGCGGATAATGACGTTTACGGCCATGTGAATAATGCCGTCTATTATTTCTATTTCGATACAGTGGTGAACACATGGCTCATTGACAAAGGCTTGCTTGAGATTGGAAAGAGCGAGATGATTAGCCTAGTTGTAGAAACAGGGTGCAACTACTTTGCCTCGTTAAAATTTCCTGAAACCATCACGGCGGGCCTGCGAGTGGCAATGGTCGGCAGCAGCTCTGTGCGTTACGAAATCGGGCTTTTCGGCGAAGGCCAAAGGGAGGCTTCCGCCCAAGGCCACTTCGTGAATGTTTATGTAGATAAAAAAAATAACAAACCGATGCCGATTCCTGATACAATGAGGCAAGCCCTCGGAGAGATAATGAAATGAACCAATATGCTGAAATAATCAAAGACGAACCAGCTCTTGTGAGCCAGCAAGCCAAATTCACGCGCATGCAGGACGGCACTCTGGAAGATTGGCAAAAGATTGGTGTCGCGCACAAGCAGGATTTCACAAAAACCGCTGACCGGTTTATCGACATGCTGAAACAACTTGAGACTGCCACTCTCGGCTTTGCGTGTAACCAACTCCAGCACGCCTTGATGTGCGCGACCCTCGCCCGCCGCGACGGCGCGAGCGATGAGCAAATCGTTGTAGCTCTATGTCATGACATGGCAAAAGTCGTAAACGTTCCAAATCACGGACCCATTGTCGCTGAAATGCTTCGCCCATATGTGAGCGATGACAGCTATCACGTCCTTCGCAATCACCAAGCGTTTCAAGGCGAACATTACTATCATTATATGGGCGCCCCAACGGATTTGCGCCTGCAATGGAAAGATGAGCCATGGTATGATTATGCCGTTAAGCTTGTCGATGAGTGGGACGCACCCGCATTTGATCCAGACTTCGAAGTCGATAGCCTAGAGAGTTTTGAACCTCTCCTTCGCAAGATTATCCATGATAACCCCATGGCCGTCGGATAGATTGCTCTTGAGTCATACTCTTAAAACTAAAAAGCGTAATGCCCGACCATAAAGGCCAGTGCCATTGCGGGGCCGTGCAGTTTACCTTTACCGCGCCGGCGACCATAGATGTCACTGAATGCGATTGCTCAATATGCAACATGACAGCCTATCAGCACGTCTTCATACCACAGGGTGATTTGAAATTTACATCGGGCGAGGAAAATCTCTCCCTCTATACTTTTAACACGGGTGCAGCGAAGCACCTGTTTTGCAAAACTTGCGGAATAAAACCACTCTATATTCCGCGCTCTCACCCTGAGTGTTACAGCGTCAATCTTCGCTGCATTACACCGGGTACATTGTCAGTTGGCAAGCGTATCCCTTTTTCCGGTTCAAACTGGGAGAGTAATATCGCGGAGTTAAAGCGAGAGACTTAGGTTTTTCTATAATACTTTATAGAGGCGGCGTGAAAGTTTCCGTCTTTTTCATCGCTATGACCTATCTGTAATTATAAAGTCCATATTAACTGTAACGAAATATCTACGCGCTAACTTGTTCTTGTTTTTTAGAGTTCATGGGGATGAAAATGTTGCGCAAACTTATACTTACGACGGCTCTCGTGGCCACGGGCTTAGCGGCCGCATTCATAGCAGCGCCGCTCGCGGCAGCTTTTGGGGTCGGAGTCCAGCCGTCTACGGTCGAAATGACAGTTAAGCCCGGTGACCGTCAACGCCAAGTCGTGACCATAGGAAATGTTCACAAAACAAAAACTATCAGCCTCACTATGGGACTCGCCGATTGGTCTCTCGATAAAGACGGAAAACTAATCCTTGATGCGCCCGGTGAAACACAGCGTTCAGCCGCTGAGTGGATTCGCTTCTCGCCTGCCTCTGTGACACTAAAACCTGAGACATCTCAAGATGTTACGGTAGAAATCTCAGTTCCTTATAAGCTTGAAAACAAAGGAGATCACCGTTTTGCTTTGCTCGCCTCGACTATGTTGCCAGAGCTCAATGAACGCGGCGAAACGTCGGGTGTTTGGAACCGCTATCAACTCGCCTCTTTATTTTATCTCACGCTTACACCCTCCGAGAGCCTTCCAAAGGTTGCAAGTGTGGCTGTAAACAAAGCCGATCCGTCTATGCTTACCATGGAAATCACCAATACAGGTGATGCTCATGCGCGCCTTCAAGGGTCCGCTATGGTCAAGAAACAAGATGGCACAGTTGTTACAGAAACGCCTCTTTCAGCCGTAGTGTTAGACGGCGGAGAGCGTACCTATAGCGTCAAACTCGAAGATCATGACAAACTAGAAGCTGGCGAAAACTACGTCATTGACTTTAAACTCAATAATTCATTCGCGCCGCAGAATAAGTTTCGCGCTATGAATGTGGATATCGACTCCCTTGACTATAAACTTCCATAAACGAGGGGTTTTTGCTCTAACTTTAAGCCTGTGCGCAGTAGAAACTGCGTCAGCGAGCTTTCTCGATACTGACTTTTTCTGCCGAACTTATGGCTGTGTAGTCGTACATGACGGCCAAACTTTCGATATTTACGACAACTATATTTTCAATACAGGCAGATGCTGCATACCCATATCGTCCCCTATGATACCGTTTTATAATCGTGCAGAAACTCCAAATCAAACAGGCACGCTTAACTCAATCATCGGGACTAATCCTGACTCAAATGAAAGTATGATGCTCGGCATTACCCAAAACGGTAGCACTATAGATGCAAGCGTGTTTGATGATGGTGATGGTTTTCTTGATGCAGCTGATACGCTGAATGCTTTCACTCTGAGTTCAGCAACGGATATACAGCTCGCCGGCGAAGGCGCGGCCTATTCCCATAGTTTCTTTATTTCATCGCGAAACACACGCTTTTCAATGCGAGCCCTTGCTACGATTGCAAACGCGACTGGGGATTTTTCGGACACGATAGGACTGGGCGATATAAAACTAAGACCGTCTTTCTCTAACCGCGGAAACGATGGCGGATTTGATTACGGCGCGAGGGCCAATACGAGCAACATCACAATCGTTAGCGGCGTTGACGACCTTGGCGACCTTTCAGGTCTGCCGACGCAAATCATGGATTTTGGCCTCAACAACGGTATTCGAGTTGGAAATGGCGATATCGACGAGCAAACAATTCGGCTCGACATGCTTTACACAATGCCCAAATATGATCTTTCCATGGGGATAGGCTCAATGGATATAAACGTGGTCTTTGACTTTTACAGAGAACCCTAAGGCTAGCTGGTGAGATGTTCTTTCACAATTTTACCAGCTTTACCCATATCAATACGGCCTGCATAATCCGCTTTAAGCGCATTCATTATTTTGCCCATATCCTTGAGCCCTGTCGCCCCAGACTCGTTCACAATTGACGCTATAGCCGCTGCTGTCTCATCATCAGTAAGTGGAGTTGGCATATATTCGCGGATAATCTCAATCTCAGTATTTTCACGTTCCGCGAGTTCAGGGCGGCCATTTTCTTCATAAGTTTTTGCGCTTTCTTCGCGCTGCTTTAGCATTTTTACAAGCAAACCCATAATTTCAGCATCGTCAATACCGCCGCAGCGATCAGAACTTCGTGCGGCAATGTCTCGATCTTTGATAGCTGCGCTAACAAGCCGTAGCGTAGAGACCCTTATCGGCTCCTTAGCCTTCATCGCTGTTTTTGTATCTTCGGAGATTCTATCTCTGAGTGCCATAACGTCCCTTTCGCGTAGTTCCAGCCCGGAATAAGCGCTCTGTTGGACGCGACCAGCGGCCCCATCACCGTCGCGAAAATTCTAATTACCATTTTTTTATGCAAAAGGACAGGCATTTTGGTCTGAACTTTGCCTTTACCCCTTGCGTCCTGCGTTACCGTAATTAAAACAGCGCTAATCAGCGCCTTATGCGGATAACGCAAGACAGCGCTTTTAAGGTGAGAGACGCCAAATGCAAGACGAAAATAACCCCTCCATCCCGCTCGGCACTACAGGGCTTTTAGTCCTTGCAGACGGGTCTATTTTTTTCGGACAAGGCTGTGGAGCGGAAGGTGACGCCGTCGGCGAAGTTTGTTTTAACACCGCCATAACTGGATATCAGGAAATTCTAACAGACCCCTCTTATGCCGAACAAATCGTTTGCTTCACTTTTCCTCATGTTGGCAACACAGGTACGAATGAAGACGATGAGGAAGCTTCTAGCACAAGGGCCGAGAAAGCTTGCCGAGGAGCTATCTTCCGCGCGCCTATCACTGAACCCTCAAATTGGCGCTCCACGTCACATCTAGATGATTGGCTCATTAAGCGAAACATCATAGCGCTATCAGGTGTCGATACGCGCGCGCTTACAGCCTATATACGTGACAACGGTATGCCTAATGGTGTCGTCGCACATAATAAGAATGGTGACTTTGATATTGCCGCCCTCATTGCAAAAGCTAAAGATTGGGCAGGCCTTGTTGGAGCAGATATTGCGATTGATGTACTGTCTCAAGACACGTTTGATTGGCGCGAAGCACGCTGGGAGTGGCCAGACGGTCACAAAGATATCGACGGCTTAAAAAAGGTCGTCCTGATTGATTACGGCGTTAAACGTAACATTCTGCGCAACCTCGTCAGCCAAGGTCTTAAGGTCACAGTCGTTCCCGGAACAGCGACGGCCTCTGATATACTCGCGCTAAAGCCTGACGGTGTTGTGCTCTCCAATGGCCCCGGCGACCCTGCGGCTACGGGCAAATACGCCCTGCCCGTCATACGTGATATCATAGCCGCTGATATGCCAATCCTCGGCATTTGCCTCGGCCATCAGATGCTGGCGCTCGCACTAGGAGCTAAGACAGTCAAAATGGATCAAGGCCATCACGGCGCGAACCATCCCGTCAAAGACTACACGACGGATAAAGTCGAAATTGTTTCAATGAACCACGGCTTTGCAGTCGACAGCACATCACTGCCCAAAACAGTTGAAGAAACACATGTCAGCCTGTTTGACGGCTCTAACTGCGGCATAAGGTTGAAGGGCAAGCCTGTCTTCTCAGTTCAGCATCACCCGGAGGCTAGCCCAGGCCCGCAAGACAGCTTCTATCTATTTGAGCGTTTCGCAGACGCACTATAAAAAAGGGTGCTTCCGAGTTTAGGAGACATTAGCGAGTGTCCTTAATTAGGCGATTTTAAGCCGCTCGTGGAATCGTGGGTCTCTGTATTAAGGCTGTGTTAAAG
>CAZFWZ010000064.1:0-2319 GCA_964522765.1 uncultured Caulobacterales bacterium
TTTAATTATGACGCCATGAAGATGATGAATGACGGCGTACAAATGCGCAGCGATTGGACTCTTCCTATTTGTACAGGGTTTGAACGCCTCAAGGGCGCAGACGGGAAGAAAGTCCACCCAACGCAAAAGCCTGAAAGCCTACTCCACCGCGTTATTCTCTCGACCTCTAATCCTGGTGATGTCGTGCTTGATCCATTTTTTGGCACGGGCACAACAGGCGCTGTGGCTAAAAAACTAGGCCGCGACTTTATCGGCTTTGAAATGGAAGCTGATTATATCGCTCACGCTCAAAAGCGTATTGATAAGATTAATCAAGGCCAAGGCATGGCAATCTCTGTGACGCCGTCAAAACGCGATGCCGTGCGCGTCCCCTTTGGTAACCTCATTGAGCGCGGGCTGATTAACCCCGGTACAATGCTAATGAGCGAAAACGGTCGCCATACCGCGCAAGTGCGCGCCGACGGCAGCCTCGCAACAGATGACTTTCAAGGCTCTATCCACCAAGTCGGCGCCCATGTTCAAGACGCTCAGGCCTGCAATGGCTGGACCTTCTGGCATTTTATGACCCCGCAAGGCCCAACTCAGATTGACGCGCTTCGCAGCATTGTTCGACAACAGCTTGCGGAAATGGCGTAAACCTTGAGGCCGCGTTTCGTACTTGCCGCTATCGCCGCATTTGCCATAACCGGCTGCGCGAGCGCAAATACAAACGGTAACGCACCAACGTCCCAAACCTCAACGTATAATCAAAATATAGATTCTGTGCTTCGCACGCAGGGCTATATCGCAGTGCCGCTCCGCCGCGTTGGGGCTGGCCTTGATACGGTCAAACTCCGCATAAATGGCGCGCAAGGTACCTTTCTGCTAGATACTGGCGCCAGCAATAGCGTGATTGATACGCGCGCTGTGCCTAAGTTTAAAATTACCTCTAGAGATCTACTCGGCTCTGATGTCGCGATTGGCGCAGGCGGAGAGATTAGGCTTTCTAGCTACAGGGTTTCTGGGCTCACGCTGCAAGGTCAAACCTTCCCCTTTTCTTATATGAGTGCGACCGATCTCACAAATGTTGTGTCGGCTTTCGTCAGGGACACCGGCATAAGGCTTGACGGCATCATCGGCCAAGATGTGATGATTGCCTTTGACGCCGTCATAGATACGCAAAACCGCACTTTATATTTACGGCGGCCCTAAGACTTTAGCTCTTCATTTAAGGCCAGCGCGAGCACTTTGATCATGACTGTTGGCAAAGCATAAGATTTTATATCTGCCAGCGGCGCCCAGATTCCGTCGTCTGTCGGCGCCGAAATTTCTGCGCGGTAGACGCTTAGGCGCAGCTCAAAATGCGTGAACACATGGCGAACTTCGCCGCCGCATTTCTCCCAATTTCGCGAAATTGGGGCCTGCTCTAAAGGATTTTGCGGAACCTCTCCCCAATCGCTTCCCGAAAAGCCCATCATACCCCCGAGCAGCCCTTTATCGTCGCGCCGCTCAAGCCTCACCATATCACCGCATCGCAACACAAAAATCGCGCCATAGCGCACAGCAAGCTTTTTCTTCTTAATTTTTTTCGGGTAATCTGTTGGGTTGCCCGCCGCGCGGACTACGCAGTGTTTCTGCCACGGACATATTTCACATTTAGGCGAACGCGGCGTGCAGACGGTTGCGCCCAGATCCATCAGCGCTTGACCGTAATCCCCTGCCCGTTTTGGCGGCGCGAGGGTTCCGGCCAATGCCCGCAGCTCGCCGCGGGCTTTAGGCAGGAGGTTTTCTACAGCGAAAATACGGCTAATGACGCGTTCTACATTACCGTCTACAATATTGGTTGGCTCATCAAAGCAAATTGCGGCCATGGTCGCCGCTGTATAGGGTCCAATACCAGGAAGCTTTAGCAGCTCCGCCTCAGTTTTTGGAAACGTCCCGCCGTGCTCATCGGCCACTACACCTGCACATTTATGAAGATTGCGGGCACGGGCATAATATCCAAGTCCAGCCCACATGGCGAGCACTTCATCGCGCTCGGCGTGGGCCAAATCCGTAACGGTAGGAAACCTCGTAAGGAACGCCTTCCAATAAGGCGCGGCATGCGCAACGGTCGTCTGCTGAAGCATGATTTCGGATAGCCACACCGCATAAGGATTAGCCGTTACCCCGCATGCACGGTCCTCTGGCCTGATGCGCCACGGCATTATACGCCCACTCTGGTCGTACCATCGGAGCAAAGCGCGCCGCATGACGCTAATTGTTTGCACAGATTTAATGTGGGTCGGCTTGTTCATAACGCAGCCATAGTCCAAACTAAGTCTGTGAATAAAGAAACAA
>CAZFWZ010000064.1:2419-9386 GCA_964522765.1 uncultured Caulobacterales bacterium
CGGCTTGTTCATAACGCAGCCATAGTCCAAACTAAGTCTGTGAATAAAGAAACAAATGCATTAACCCGCGAGGCCATGACACGCGAAGAGAGAGCCAAGCTAACGGCTTGGCTGTCAACGCAGCGCGGCAAACGGCAATACCGCCATGCCCCGCCGGCCGCTCGCGCCGTACAAAAAATCATTAAACCTCTCTCCAACCGGCACGGGGCAGGTGTCAGCGTCATTTCTGAAAATTGGCTCGAAATAGCGGGTACGCGTTTTGCCAAATTCTCACGCCCTGTCAAAATAACGGGTGGACGCGACGGACGCACGCTGCACATCCAAGCCCCCGGCGCGGCCGCAGCACTTATCATGGCAGGGAGCGGGCAAATTCTAGATAGGCTGAACACATTTTTGGGTCATAGCCATATTTCGCGCATAAAAGTTAGCCAAAGCGCGATGAAGACGGCCGTAAAAGCCGCGCCGCGGCCAGAACCCCGCGGCTTAACGCCCTCGCAGGACAGCGCACTGCAATCCGGGCTTTCCAAAATCAAGGACCCTGCGCTAAAACAGGCCTTAGACGGCCTAGGACGCAAAGCTCTTTCTCAGAAATAAGGGCACGGAGTAGGGCTATAAAGTAAGGGCGAAAGACGCGTTAAACACAAGACTAAAGAGAAGCTCATGACACAAAACATAAAAAAACTATTCGCCTCAACTGCGCTTATCATCATCGCCGCCTCCCTTAACGTCGTGCCTGCGGCCGCACAACAGACGCCCAAGCCCGGCGCCCATGCAGGTCATAACCATGGCGCAGGGAATACAGACGAGAATTTGTCACCTATCGACTATGTTTTTAGCGAAGCGCCTGACGATCACGCTATTGGCGACGCCAAAGCCGATCATACGCTTATTGTCTATGCCTCGGTTGTCTGCGGGCATTGCGGGCGATGGTTTGAAGACGATTACCCTATCATCAAACAGCGCTTGATTGATACAGGTCAGCTACGCCTTGTCTTTCGTGAATTTCCAACTCAGCCTGCTGATATCGCCTTTATGGGCTTTCAAGTTGCAAATTGCGCCGCGCCTGAAGATTATTTTGACGCCATTGTTTATCAATTTCAGACTCAAAAGGAAACGTTTGAGAAACTGCGCAGCGGCGAAGGGCGCGCGCGGTTTCTAGAAATATCAAATAAAGCCGGCCTTGAAACAGAAGACGACATGCTTGCCTGTTTTGAAAGCGAAGAGGGCAAGGCGCGAATTGAAACCTCTATGAAACGCGCGCAATCTGGCAAGATTGACGCCGTGCCGGCGCTCATCTTAGACGGCACGCTTATGCCAGGCCTGAACGGCGCCAAAGAGGTGCTGGCGGCCCTCGGCGAATCCACCGACAAATAATCTACCCTATATTTCCGTTAAAAGGCCAATTTTGTTAAGAAATTGGCCTTTTTTGTTAATAAATTAACAAAACATTTACATCAAACTTGCGTTTAACAAAGAGATTGCGAAACTTGCATATGAACAAATTTATCCAAACTGATTCGTTTAAATCCACCGCTTGGCTACGAACTGCTGCTATGATGACAGCTTGCGCCTTAGCATTGTCCGCTTGTGGCAATTCAAACACCTCCGTGAACACAACGTCAACATCGGCAAGCGCCGCCGATCGCAGCTCATATGAATTTGAGGATGATCACGCGATTGGCAACCCCAATGCAAAAGTGACGATTATAGAATATGCGTCTGTAGTGTGCGGGGCCTGCTCCAATTGGCACAGATCAGTCTATCCAAATTTTAAAAAGAAATACATTGATAGCGGGCTTGTACGCTTTGTCTTTCGCGAATTTCCAACTGCACCCGAAAACCTCGCTCAAGCAGGCTTTCTTACAGCTAACTGCTCTGGTGAAGATAAGTTTTTTGAAAATATCTCCCTCCAGTTTAAGCGCCAACCACAAATTTTCGCAGCGGCTGGCAAAGGCACGGTGAAAGATGAATATATTGCTATCGCTAAGGCCGGCGGGCTGTCTGAGGCTGAATTCGAACAATGCCTTCAAAATCCAGAAGAAATCGCGCGCTATGAAAAAGTCGTCCAAATGGGCATTGATGCGGGCGTGACAGCTACGCCAAGCTTTTTTCTCAATGGCGAGAAGACGAAAATGTTCGTTCTAGAAGATTTTGACACTGCGCTGCGTCCTATCCTTGGCGAAGAGGCGACCAAATCTAACGCCAAAGACGAAGAGCCTGCTGAGAAATAATGACAGAGACAAGCCGCAAATCTCTGGCCTTCAACTCAATCAAATTGGTTGGGTTTAAATCCTTTGTTGATCCGACCGATTTTGTTATCGAGCCGGGTCTGACAGGGATTGTTGGTCCGAACGGCTGCGGCAAGTCTAATCTACTCGAAGCCATACGGTGGGTCATGGGGGCCAATTCGGCCAAGGCCATGCGCGGCAAAGGCATGGATGACGTTATTTTTAACGGCACCAAGCAACGCCCGGGCCGCAATCAAGCTCATGTCACACTAACCATCGACAATAGCGCGCGCATTGCACCGCCAATCTTTAATGATGATGATACGCTCGAAGTCTCAAGAGTCATTACCAAAGGTCAAGGCAGTAAATATAAGGTCAATAATAAGACCGTACGCGCCAAAGATATTCAGCTACTTTTTGCCGATGCCAGTACAGGCGCAAACTCACCAGCCCTTGTTCGCCAAGGCCAGATTAACGAGCTGATTTCGGCCAAGCCAAGCAATCGCCGAAAAATCCTTGAAGAGGCGGCCGGTATTTCAGGGCTGCATACACGCCGGCACGAGGCGGAACTTCGCCTTCGCGCGGCTGAAACAAATCTATCTCGCCTTGATGATATTCTCGGCCAGATTGAAAGCCAGCTTTTATCCTTACGCCGCCAATCGCGCCAAGCCGCGCGCTACAAACGTCTCGCAGGCGAAATTTTTGAATATAAAGCGCTGCTCTGGCTCAAGCGCTGGAACACCGCTATTGAAACACTGTCTACCGCGCAAGACACCCTCAATACTTATAATGATCAGGTTCAGGACACAGCCAAAGCCGCCTCCGAGGCCACGCGTCATGCTAGTGAGCTTGCGGGATTGCTTGAACCTAAACGCGAAGAACAAATCATAGCTGCCGCTGTTTTGGGGCGTCTTAACGCGGCCAAAGAAGCGCTAGAAAATGACGAGCACTCCGCAAAAACAGAACTGCGCAAGCTCGAAGGACAAATTGAACAGCTCGCTAGCGACCTTGAGCGCGAGACAGGCATCGTTATGGACGCAGATGAGGCCGATGCGCGCCTTAAAGTCGAATTTGATGCGCTTTCCGCAATTAAAGATATGTCCGCCGCGCTTGATTCCGCTTCGGACGCCGCCGCCGCCGCTATCGCGCAGCGCAGCCGTCTTGAGGCTGATTATAATGAGCTAACCCGCCGCGCGGCAGATCAAAATGCGCGGCGCGAATCAGCTGAGCGCGAAGCCAGCCAAGCCCAAAGCCGCTTTAACCGCACGACGGATGATCACCGCCGCGCCAGCGAAAAGCTGGCCGATTTGCTTGCGGGCGGCACGGATATGAGCAGCCAAAACCTATTTGCCGCCGCCTCCAAAGACGCGCTAGCCGAACTAGAGTCCGCACGCACCTTAGAGCAAAAACTCAGCTCGGCGCGCTCAGACGCGGAAAGCCAGGATCAATCAGCCCGAGACGCGCTCGCAGAAGCCAAGCAGGCGGTTTCGAAACTGACCGCTGAACAAGATGCGCTGCGCCGCGTTTTGGCGCGCACAGAAAATGCCAATTGGACGCCAGCCCTCTCCAAAGTCGATGTGCAAAAAGGATATGAACAAGCTCTAGCCGCCGCGCTGGGTGAAGATCTCGATGCCGCCGTTAATGAAGCTGCGCCGCTGCGTTGGCAGGGAGCGCAGCCGGCCAAGCAAGATTTGCCTAATGGCGCAGAGCCTTTGTCAAAATTTGTTAGCGGACCTGAAGAGCTAACCCCGCGTCTATCACAAATCGGCCTCACTGAGGACAGCAAGATTGAAGCCCTCTCTAAAGCTCTCTTGCCTGGTCAACGCCTCGTGACGAAGGCGGGGCGCGTTATTCGTTGGGACGGATTTGCGGTTGACGCCGAAGCCGAAACCTCCGCCGCCGTTCGCCTACAGCAGCAGACACGTCTCGCGGAACTGGGCGCCGAGATTAAAGCGGCCAATGGAAATGTTGGCACGGCTATGGCCACTTTCGAATCTGCACGCGAAGCGCGCCAAGCTGCAGATGGGCAGGCTAAAGCCGCCCGCCAAGCTCTGCCCGATTTAGAGCGTAAAGAACGTGCGGCCCAAGCCGCCCTTGCCCAGTTTGAAACAGATATTGCCCGTGAGGGCGCGCAAAAGCGCAGCCTTGAAGAACAGGTTGAGCGCTTATCTGCTGAGCTGGCCGAGCTCACAAAACAAAACGAAGCCGCGCAAACCAGCTTAGCAGGACTTGCCGAAGGCGAAGATTTTACGGCGCAAGAAGACGCTTTATCTGAAGCTCTCTCTGAGGCCCGCGAGAAAGCCGACGAAGCCAGCGGTCAATACCGCAGCCTGAAAAATGATGTCGAAACCCGTGCGGCACGCCTCAAATCAGTCGAATCGGAGCGCGAAAACTGGGCCCGCCGCCGTGCCTCCGCCAGCCAGCGCGTTGAGCAGCTTGAAGGCCGTAAAATTTCGGCCGAAAGCGCGCTAACCGCGGCCACCTCTGGCCCTGACCAATTTGAAGAACGCCGTAATAATCTTTTTGCCGAACTTGCCGCGGCTGAGAACCGCCGCACAAGCGCGGCCGACGCGCTAGCTCTTGCCGAATCTGAGCTGCGCGAAGCGGAAACCAAAGCCCGCGAAGCAGAGGCCGCTCACAACACAGCCCGCGAACATCGCGCGGCATCAGAAGCCCGCCTTACAGCCGCGCAAGAGCGCATCACAGAAAACCGCGCCCGCATCGAAGAGACATTGTCCTGCGAACCTGACGAACTTTTATCTCATCTCGGAGAGCTTGACCCCGCAACATCACTGTCTGAAAACGATATTGAACGTAAACTCGACCGCCTCTCAACTGAGCGAGAAAAAATGGGCGGGGTGAACCTGCGCGCCGATGAAGAAGCCGCCGAGCAAGAAGAACGCATGGCCGCCATGAGCGATGAGCGCGCCGACCTGGAAGCCGCTATTGCCCGTCTTCGCGAAGGCATTGATGAACTTAACACCGAAGGACGTCAGCGCCTTCTCAAAGCGTTCGATACTGTCAACGGTCATTTCGGACGGCTTTTCACAACGCTCTTTGGCGGCGGCGAAGCCTCGCTCGCGCTCACGGAATCAGAAGACCCGCTCGAAGCAGGCCTTGAAGTCATGGTCAGCCCGCCTGGTAAAAAGCTTGGCTCCATGAGCCTGATGTCTGGCGGTGAACAGGCCCTAACAGCTACGGCGCTCATTTTTGCGGTCTTCCTCTCCAACCCAGCACCGATCTGCGTGCTTGATGAAGTTGATGCCCCGCTGGATGATGCCAACGTCTCGCGCTATTGCGACCTACTCGACGATATGGCCAAACATACAGATACGAAATTTATTGCCATCACGCACAACGCCGTCACAATGAGCCGGATGAACCGCCTCTTCGGCGTAACTATGGCCGAGCAAGGCGTCTCGCAACTCGTTTCAATGGAGCTCAGCGCGGCTGAGCAGCTCGTTGCAGCTGAATAGCCCATACAGTCAAGCCTTTGCAGCCCCTTAAAACAGCTTGGTAATGAACAGGCCCGACTCAAATTGAGACCAGACTGCGTCAGAATCGCCGCATCGACCTATTTCAAGCAAATAGATATAGTTTTCATAGACTTAGCTCCGCCATACATAGAGTTGACTTGGCATAGGCCCCTGAGTATGTTGCGCGCGCCTGAGAGGGGGTCATAACGGCCTTTTTAAACGGCAATTGAGGGTTATTTCCGTGACCAAAGACACGTCTTCACGGCCTACAGACGATGCGGCTCTTAAAGCCTTGGGTGATAAGCTCAAAGCCCGCCAGAAAAGCATTGAAACGGCGGCCATTACCGAAGATAAGTCGGGCATGGGGCAAGGCCTCAAATATGCGTCGGAATTTACCGCTGCAACCCTCGTGGGCGCAGCGCTCGGTTACGGCGCTGATACATTTTTAGGGACCGCGCCTTGGGGTTTGTTGGTCGGATTATTTTTGGGCTTTACCGCAGGCGTGAGAAACGTCATTCGGGCCGCCCGTGAAGGACTGGACGGCGACCTTGGCCATGATATGCCCGAGACGCCCGAAGAGCAGGAGTAGGTCATGATCAAAGCCGGCCTTGACCCGATAGCCCAGTTTAAAATTTACAAGCTCGCAGAGCTGAAGGTCGGTAAATACGACCTGTCTTTCACCAATGCGTCATTCATGATGCTTTTGGCGGTCGCACTCATTGGTCTTTGGATGTTTTTTGGTACGCGTAAACGCGAACTTGTCCCAGGCCGCAGCCAGAGCTTTGTCGAAGTGACATATGAATTTGTGGCCGGCCTCGTTCGCAGCTCTGCTGGGGCTGACGGGCTTAAGTTTTTCCCATTTGTCTTCGCGCTCTTTATATTTATTCTTTTTGCTAACATGCTCGGCATGATTCCAATTTTCTTCACGACAACTAGCCATATTATTGTGACGTTCACCCTCGCGATGATGGTGATGGCGCTTGTGGTCGGATACGGCGTGTTTAAGCACGGCTTTAAGTTTCTCAAAGTGTTTGTGCCAAGCGGCATTCCAATGGCAATTCTGCCGTTTGTGACACTACTAGAAATTATATCATTTCTGTCGCGTCCAATTTCACTGTCAGTTCGTTTGTGGGCGAATATGCTCGCGGGTCACATCTTGCTAAAACTTTTTGCAGGCTTCTGTATTATGATGGTAGCAGGCTTTGGTCTTTTCCCAGGCATTCTCGGCGCAATTATTCCTTTTGGCCTCACCTTCGCGCTTAT
>CAZFWZ010000064.1:9486-16033 GCA_964522765.1 uncultured Caulobacterales bacterium
CTTTCCTCCCTTTGATCCGCAATATTTTGCGGGTCAAATTTTCTGGCTGCTGATTAGCTTTGCCATTTTGTATTTCATGCTGTCTCGCGTGTTTCTGCCTCGTATCGGCCAGACGCTAGAAGACCGCAGCAACCGGATCGCTGATGATCTGGATACCGCCGCCCAAATGCAGGCCGAAGCCGAGGCAGCCTCTAAAGCCTATGACAGCGCCCTGTCTGATGCCCGCGCCAAGGCCCACAATGTCGCTGAAAGCACGCGCGCGTCTGTTGACGCAGAGCTTACCGCAGAAATGGCCGAAGCTGACGCAGTTGCCGCCAAACAAGCTGATATTGCAGAAGACCGCATTCGCAAAATCCGTTCTGCCGCCATGGCCAATATCGACAGCATTGCCGCCGATGTGGCGAAGGCAGCCGTTGAGGCTGTGTCTGGTAAGAAAATGACAGCCGCAGCCGTGGCTAAAGCTGTAAAGGGCCGCTGATATGGAACATGCTGTTCATCTCCCCGAAGGTTTTGGCGATCCCACGCTTTATGTAATCATTGCTGTTCTTCTATTCTTTGTGATGCTGATGTATTTTGGCATTCACAAAAAAATTGCGGCCTCACTTGATGACCGCGCTGACAAAATTAAAACCGAGCTTGATGAGGCGCGCCGCCTCCGCGAAGAAGCGCAGGCTCTGCTTGCCAGCTACCAGCGCAAGCAAAAAGAAGCTGAAGCTCAAGCCGAAGACATCGTCAAACAAGCACGCCACGATGCGGAAATCATGGCCGCTAATGCCCGTAAAGATTTGGCAGAGCGTATTGAGCGCCGCGCATCTATGGCGGAAGCTAAAATTGCTAATGCCGAAACGCAGGCTCTTAAGGAGGTCCAAGGACGCGCCGCTGACCTCGCGCTTGATGCCGCTCAAGACCTTTTGAAAAACGGATTAAGCGCTGCAGAAAGAGCTAAGCTTGTGAAATCAGGAATTTCATCAATGGGCGATATGCTTAACTAGGGGCGACATATTCAACTAAGCCTTACGCTTTGTGATAAATCAGCCCGCTTCACGGCGGGTTTTTTCTTGCCTTAAGGCTCGCTCCCTTGCCTTTATAAAGTCGCAGCAAAGCCTTGCATTTATAGGCACGGGCCCCGACATTAAGCCTAACTTATGGAGCCCTCAGATGCGCACAGATGCCGCCCTCACGCCGACACTTTTGTCGGATTACACGCCGCTTAATTTTAACGTAGAGCGCGTTTTTCTCGATTTTGACCTACAGCCAAAGGCGACAATTGTTCGTAGTAAACTTATTTTATCACGCCGCGCGCCGGGCGCGCTCGTATTGGACGGGGAAGATATTCAGCTAAAGTCAGTGTCTATTGACGGCACAGAGCTTAAGCGCTCCAGCTATAGGCTCACTCAAAATACGCTTGAGATTGATAATCTTCCAGAGGCTTGCGAGCTTGAAATCACAACGATCTGCAACCCATCAGAGAATTCAACTTTGATGGGGCTTTATGTTAGCGGTGGACGCTTCTGTACCCAGTGTGAGGCCGAAGGTTTTCGCCGTATGACCTATTACCCTGACCGCCCCGATGTGTTGTCCGTTTTTACCGTAAAAATCAGCGCGAATAATACAGCTTATCCCTATCTACTCGCCAATGGCAATTGCACGGATAAAGGGGAGCTTGAAGGCGGACGTCATTATGCCGTCTGGGAAGACCCTTTTCCCAAGCCGTGTTACCTCTTTGCCCTTGTTGCTGGAGATTTTGACATTCTCGAGGACAGCTTCACCACGATGAGCGGCCGCGACATTCCGCTGACGATTTATGTTGATAAAGGCGATGCACCGCGTGCTGAATATGCCATGGACGCGCTCAAGCGCTCTATGAAATGGGATGAGGACATATTTGGCCGAGAATATGATTTAGACCGTTTTATGATTGTTGCCGTACGTGATTTTAATTTCGGCGCAATGGAGAACAAGGGCCTCAATATATTTAATTCATCCCTGCTTCTCGCGGACGCGGCATCTGCCACGGATATGAATTTCGAACGTATTGAATCCGTTGTGGCTCATGAATATTTTCACAACTGGACAGGCAACCGCATCACCTGCCGTGACTGGTTTCAGCTCTGCCTCAAAGAAGGTTTCACCGTTTTTAGGGATCAAGAATTTTCCGCCGATGAACGCGGCGCGGCCGAACAGCGTATCAAAGACGTGCGCGCCCTTCGCAGCCGCCAGTTCCCAGAAGATGCCGGCCCGCTGGCTCACCCCGTGAGACCCGATAGCTATGTGAAGATTGATAATTTTTACACAGCGACGATTTATGAAAAAGGGGCAGAGCTTATCCGTATGCTCAAAACCATTTTGGGCGCAGAAGAATTTCGCAAAGGCACAGACCTTTATTTTGATACGCTCGACAGCACTGCCGCAACGGTTGAACAGTTCATTGGGTGTTTTGAAAAAAGCTCAGGCGAGGACTTATCTAATTTCATGCACTGGTATAGCCAAGCTGGCACGCCCGTTTTGACTGTGGACCGCGGCGGTAGTTTTGCTTCTGAAATGTCTTCCAATGTCGTAACCTTTAGTCAGCACACAGCGCCAACACCGGGACAACCCAAAAAAATAAACCTGCCTATTCCAATTCGCTGGCAGCTTATCGGCGATAATGGCCCGCTGATGGAACCGCAGCTGACCATTTTGCGCGGCAAGGAATCCTCCGTCTCCTATCCGCGTCAGGACGAGCCGCACAGCTTGTCTGTTTTGCAGGATTTTTCTGCCCCGGTTATTCTGAAAACGCAGGCTAAGACCGAAGATTATTTGCGGCTTATGGCGCATGACACGAATGCCTTTAACCGCTGGGAAGCCGGGCAAACACTGGCAAGCGGGCTGCTCCAAACGATATCTGGCGCAATTGAAGCGGGCAGAATGCCGAGTCCAGACCGTGCCCTATCAGGATATGTGAAGGCTCTAAAAACCACGCTTCTTGATGATGCTTTTGAAAATGGGTTTAAAGCGCTGGTGCTCACAACGCCAGCCGATAGCTCCATCATACAAAGCCGCACGCAGAGCGATCCGCTTGCGGTGTCGCTAGCTGGTAATTGGCTACGGCGCGCGATTGCTGACCATATGAGTGATGAGCTTCTGGAAACTTATCACAGCTTACAAGACAGCAACGCCTTTAGTCCGGACGCGGCATCAGCTGGGCGGCGCGCGCTGAAAAACCGCGCGCTAGCACTGCTGGGTGAAGGTCTGCATTCGCAAGCCGCGCCATTGGCACTTTCGCAGTTTAACACCGCCACAAATATGACCGATGAGCTGTCCGCGCTCATGACGCTCTCTCGTCTTGGCGGGCGGCGCGTTGATCATTCCCTGCAAGCCTTTTACGATAAATGGAAAGACCATCCGCTTGTTGTCGATAAATGGTACGCGCTGCAGGCAAGCCGCCGCATGCCCGGCGGAGTCGAGGGCATTGCGGCCCTCACTCAACACCCAAGTTTTGAGCGGCGTAATCCTAATCGCGTACGCGCACTTGTTGGCGGTTTTGCTATGGGTAACCCAACGCTATTTCACCATATCAGCGGAGCGGGTTATAGCTTCTTTACAGATGAAATATTAGAAATGGACAGCCGCAATCCGCAAGTCGCCGCGCGGTTGGCCGGAGCCTTCGAGATTTGGCCAAAACTTGATAATGGCCGCCAAACCCTCATCAAAGCGCAGCTCTCACACATTATGAGTTCAAAGCCGTCGAAAAACCTGTCAGAAATTGCAGGTAAGATACTCGCCGCTTAGACTCAATCCCTAATGGGGGTTAACCACGCCCCCTAAGCGTTTTTTAAACCGGCTATGCTATAACGCCGCCCATGGTTGATATTACAACATTTCAAGGCTTTCGAACGCATGTCTCAGAGGAAATGTTTACGGTCATGCGCCAACCGATTATTGATTTGGCGACAGACAAAGTGCTGCATTATGAATGGCTAGTACGGTTTGATAGCAATGATGGTCTAGCAGGTATATTGCGGCCTGCAGAAATGTCAGGCGCAATTAAAGATTTAGACCTGTCCATGCTCGCCCGCGCTGTACTGCAGCTTAATGAAAATGCGGATGGACCCGGTATAGCGATAAACCTGTCTGGCGCATCCATGAGCGAAACTGGGTTTGAACACGCGCTTAATGCCTGCCTTTCCGCTCTGACGGGCCCGCCCGAAAAGCTCATGATCGAATTGACCGAGACATGGGAAATTCGGGAAATTGAAGCCGCAGCAGCGCTTTTAGCTCGGCTGCGCAGGCGCGGACACCCGATCTGCCTAGACGATGTCGGTGCAGGCGCGGCATCAATCCGTTATCTACGCGCCATTGGTGCAGATTGGCTCAAAATTGATGGGGATTTTGTTGTCGCTGCAGCCGAAAGGCCTCGTGATTATGCAATTTTACAGGCCTTACTTACACTCAAAGACTCGCTCGGCGTAAAGTTCATTGCGGAGGGTGTTGAGACGGAAGATTTACTCAAATTCGTTCGCGATCTGGGGTTTGACGCTGCGCAAGGCTATTACATCGGTAAACCTGAGCTAAAATCAGAGATTTCTTAACTAATTGCCGTCAGATTATGGTTAACAGACTCTCGACTTGGCGGCGCTAAGACCGCATGGTTTGGTGAGTGATTCGGCAAGGCTTTTGGCAAGGAAAAATCAGTGAACCAAGGCTCTCCACAGATGCGGCCCCAATATGTGCCCCAAAATCCCGCGCAATCATCAGCTGGGCCTGTGGCATACGCACCTGCCACGCCCCCAAAATCACCGGCTCAAGCACAAAATGTAAACCAAAGCCCAATACCGCCGCATCAGGCGCCGCAAAATCAAAGCCATGAAACCCCTATTGTGCGTCCGGCGGCGCCGAAAACACCGGCTTCGCAAGGGCACTTATCTTCGCAACCAGGCCGTATTGGTGGTCAGCCGCCTGCCTCAGATACTAGCAAAAATGCACTTGATGAGCGGACTGTCAAAACTCTTTCAATTGCAGCCGTAGGATTTTTGATTTTTTTTGCTATTTTAGCCTCCACCGTGCTGCTCAGCCAAAGAGCGGCCCACAATGATAACCAAAAAACGGCGGCCACACGCAATACGGCTAGCCTGGCTACGGCGAGTGCACGCAATCTCGACTCGCATTTAACTTGGATTGATCAAGCTCTTGCAACACGAGGCAATGCCAATCAAATCGTTGAGCTGGTCGCACGCGGCATTGATGTTCAAGGCGCTTTAATTGTTAACGCAGACAACACGCTGTTGGCTTCGACGCCAAATACAGTTTCAGCCGCACCGTCCATACCTGTAAAAGACTTTCCAAATACCGGCGTAAAAATCATATCGCTCATCGCCGATGATGGTGCCGTTAGTCCCGTCATAATTCGGCGGGCCGGAAAAGCCTATTTGGCGACAATACTCACGCCGCAAAGTTTAGTATCCTATCAAAATGGATTAACCGCTTTAATCCTTACGAGCGGAGGTATAATTGACGCCCCTGCCGAGATGGCGCGCATTGGCGGCCTTGCCTATCTTGGTCTTTCAGGCGAGCGCTTAAATTCAATTAAAAACAAAGGCCCGATTAGTCACAATGTTCAGGGACGCAATATTTGGCTAAGTGTTAAAAATATTCCCAATTCTGACTCTATCGCAACAGTCTCCATGATAGAAAAAACCAATCCGCCTGACTGGATGATGAACATATTAATTTTCTTAATCATGTTTGCAGGAACGGGTGTTTTATTCGGAATTTTGCTTAAGAATCTCTTGCGGCAACTCAATACGGCTGAGGAAATTCAGCAAGTAAATGAAATTTCAGATCAACGTTATCGCGCGGCTCTTGAAGGCAATCGCGGCGGAATTTTCGAAATTAATGTGACAGGAAATACGGCTTATCTGTCCCAATCACTATCGGAAATTCTGGGTCTTGCTCCGAAAGAACAAGAAATTACCCTGCCTCAATTTCTTGGTCTTTTTCGGGAAAGCGACCGCGAAGGTCTCTATTCTTTAACACGGCGCGCCCATATTGGCGGCACCTTTGAAATTGACCTTAATGTGAGCCATCTACCGCTAACCTTAGCCGCGCAGGGCAAACCTTCTGTGCGCGGTACAGACATGGAAAAAGTTATCATTGGTGTTGCGATGGATGTAACCGAGCAGCGCGGCGCTGCTATAAGGTTGCAATCCGCGGAAGCCCGCTTGTCTGACGCGCTGACATCTATGAATGATAGCTTCGTATTATGGGACCCACGCGATCGTCTTACGCTGTGGAATCGTCAGTTTGAACAATTTTACGGCTTTAAAGCCGGCGACCTAAAGCCGGGTCTTGACCGCGGTACAATTGAGTATCACGCACGTAAAGCGATTGCCGATGTCTTTGACATTGACGGCGAGACGGCGAAAGATATCTTGCTTCATGATGGCCGTTGGATACGCTATCAGGAAGCTGCAACGGCGGACGGCGGAACCGTGGGCGTCGGGACCGATCTGACAGGAATTCGTACGCGTGAACACCAGTTGCAGCAAAATGAAGCCGCACTACAGAG
>CAZFWZ010000065.1:0-5304 GCA_964522765.1 uncultured Caulobacterales bacterium
AGGTCATCAATATAGATTTCTTTCACGCCTTGGGCTTCGGCTTTGCGGCGCGCAGGTTCTAGCTCCTCACCTTGGCCAAGATCGGCGGTAAAGGTGACAACCTCACAGCCCTTCTCCTCTTGGAGCCATTTTAGGATAATCGACGTATCAAGTCCGCCTGAATAGGCAAGGACAACCTTCTTTGGTGTGCTCATGGAAAACCCTCATGATTAAAACTGCGGTTATATGAGCGCGCTATAAACTAAAAGCGTTTACAAAACCTAGTGGTTTTGAGGAAATAATGTCTCTAATCGGCTTTATCTTCCGCTGAACGGTAGTAAATGTAGGAATAGACTATCGGCACGATAACTATTGATAAAATCAATCCAATTAGGACGAAAATACCTATTGCGTTTGACAAGAATAACGGCGCAGCGATCATGACGAGTCCGCCCGCGACCCAAAGCCTTGCCGTCACGCGGTGCGTCGCCTCCCATGTAGATTTAGATTTTAATGTCCAAGGCGTTTTAACACCTACAAATATGTTCTGGCGCGCCTTCCCCAGCACATTGCCTATCACTATGAAGAACAATCCAAGGACCGCGGGGAGGACACGTATCATCAAGTCACTGTCAAATGATGTCGGTTCACCTTTCGATAGGGACATATATATGAGCGCAAAGACACTGTTCATAACGAGATAGAGCCACAGACACCCATGCCATGTAATGTCATAGACAATACCACTTTTTTCGACAGACTCTTTTACGGACTTTATCTTAGGTAAAAACCACATAAATAAATGCGTGAAAATTGCGGTTATCGGCAACAGGCTCAGGACTAAAAGCACGCCGCGTTTGGAGCTGAACCCATCGGCTTCACCGTTAGCATTCCAATGAATGGGATAACTCTCCAGATCGGGTAAATTCATCCACGCCCAGACCGAGGCCACGCAAGTTAAAATCACGAGTAGATGATTCAGGCTTCTTAAAGTGTTAGACATAATCGCCCCTCTTATCCGCCGCAGTTGTCTTTCCCGCGTCCTCCGTGCCGAGTAAATCCATAACTCCGGCCAGTACCTCATCCGCCACAGTCGCGTTCAAGCGGTAATAAATGTGATTGCCCTCGCGCTCCGGCTCAATCAGCCCCGCCTCTTTGAGAATAGAAAAATGCGAGGACAGGCTGGGCTTGGAAATATCATAGAGCGGCGCAAATGCCCCCGCGTGCAGGCGCCCTGCCCGCAAGCGTTTCAAAATATCGCGGCGGATAGGATGCGCTAAGGCTTTATAGGCCGTATTAATTAGCATTTTTTCTAATTAGATATAAATCTAAATAGAGTCAAGCCCATTTTTTAAGTCGTTTACAATAGCAATAGGCTTAGTCTATGAACTGCCATATTTTTTAACAAATCCGACGAGGGCGTTGTGAATTTCCTAAGACCTATTTTTTACGTACTGCTATTATTAGGATTAACCCTTAATAGCGTAAACCTGTCTGCGCAGACCACAAACCCGCAAGCTCAAGAACAAGTTCAAGTTGATACAACAGTCCCGCCCGCCGAAGCTGTAGCTAAAGCTGAGCCCCCTTTAACCCCTGCAGAAACGCTACAAACGCTCGATTTAAACGATCCAGCCATTCAAGAGGCGATAAAAGCTAAAGAAGCTGCAGACCAGGCACTTGTCGACGCCGTTTTAAAAGCCCGTAATAAGGCCGCAAATGCTCAACCAGCGGCCATTGAAGACACGCGCGTAAAAGCGCCCAGCATCATTCCGAAAAACGCCGAAGATGCTAAAGCCTTAGGAAAAACACTCCTCGACAAAATCATTGGCTGGCTTACGAGCCCATCTTTCCTCGCGCAACTAGGCGCGATTGTCTTGGTATGGTTCCTCGCGCCAATACTGACGAAAGTCACAATAAAACGCGTCTTCCTATTCCGAGACCCACCCACGCCAGATGCAAAAATGCTCACCGCCCGCGAATATCTATTTCGCTCACGTGATTTCCTACGCGCTATTTGGCAAGTTGCTTTGCTTGCACTTTTTGCAGTTATATTAAAAAGCGTGCCTATTCTCGGCCAAGACTGGCTTGTTAAAATTGCGCAGGGCCTCGCTGTTGTCTTCTTGCTTTATAGCGTCATCAAAACATTTGTCACAAATGACATGCTACAAAAGCTCGCGATTTGGATTGTCATACCGATCGCGCTTTTAATAGTCTTTGGCTATTATGACAATCTGACGGATTGGCTTAAAAGTATCAAGCTGGGGCAAGGCGAAGAAGCAATGTCAGCTATGACAATTGTACTGTTAGCTATCTTTGGCGCCATATTCTTTAAGCTTGCGACATATTCTAACACCCGCGGTCAAGATGCGATTAATGCGCAAGAATCGCTCGATGCCACGACGCGCGCCGTTATTTCCAAGATCATGCAAATCTTAATTTTTGCGGTCGCCCTTATCATGGCCTTCTCTGCCGCAGGGATTTCCCTTTCGGGTCTGGTTGTTGTGTTCTCCGCGCTCTCGCTCGGTATTGGTCTTGGACTTCAGCCCGTGGCCGCTAACTTTGTGTCTGGAATGATTATTCTGTTTGACCGGTCAGTTCGCGTTGGTGATTATGTCGTCCTTCCCGATGGGCAAGAAGGGTTTGTTGAAGCCATTAATATGCGTTCCACCACAGTAGAGACAACTGATGGTAAAGACATTATGGTGCCCAATACCACGTTCATTGAAAACGCTTATGAGAATTGGACCCATACCGACCCGCGCCAACGTTATGAAGTCTACTTCACGGTGGATTTCGATACCGATATTGACACCTTAGAAGACATTATCATCCCTGCAGTTTCTGCACATCCTCAAGTTTTACAAGAGCCAGAAGAACCTGATCTGGAATTAAGAGAGTTTGGGGACAATGGGATAAAATTTGCCGTTGAATTTTGGTGCTCTGGCATTGACGACGGACCCAATAAATTCACCTCTGATTTAAATTTCATCATTTGGCGTGCGCTCAAGGATAATAAAATTAAAATTCCATTCCCGCAGCGTGTTGTTCACATGCAGAAGTAATGGCGCTTAGCGGCAGTTATTTCGGTAAGCGGCGCGCAATTCAGCTTGCCGCTTTTTCTCTTCTTCTGTGAAATCGAAAATATTATCTATTTCCTGATTATCGCGATCATTGGCGACTTGATAAAGACCTGTATCTTGCGGCTGACTAAGGGCCACAAGGTGATCCGTGGCGACCAATTGCTTTAAATCTTTGCACGGCACGTTCGCGAAGCGCTCTTCGTCAATGGTTACGCAAGCTGAAAGACCCGCGATGAGTAAGGCCATACAAGAGAGTTCAAATAGAGTTTTCATAACCCCATCTAAGCGATGACCTAATTTAACTCAACTTAACTCTGCGACAGAAAGCGCGTCAGTTTAAGCCGATTAAGTTTCGCACTCAATCATGATTGCAAAACGCAATTAGCATGATTGCAAAATACAATATCCTTAGGTAACCCTTATACAAAATAAGGATATGTTCATGGCTAAAACTAAAGACATAGAAAAAGTAACGCCGACCTGCCTCATTACGGGTGCGTCTGCGGGGATTGGAGCTGCAATTGCGCGTGAATATGCGGCGCGCGGCTGGAACTTAGCCTTAGTTGCGCGGCGCGAAGCCCCCATGTTAACACTCGCCCAAGAGTTAAAAGCAAAATACGGTACAACGAGCCATATTTTCACGGCCGACTTATTTGACATAAACGCAACAAAAGACTTGATGGCGCGCATACATAAAAAGAGCATTCAAATCGATGGCCTTGTAAATAATGCCGGCTATGGTCATCCAGGCCCCTACATTGAAAGCGCGTGGCAAGAGCACGCCAACTTCATCCAGCTCATGCTCACAGCACCATGCGAACTCGCCCGTGCAGTACTGCCTGATATGAAAGCCCGCGGCTTTGGACGCGTGATTAATGTTGCCAGTCTTGCCGGACATCTCCCCGGCTCCAATGGCCATACTTTATATGCCGCCGTGAAAAGCTTTTTGATTAAATTCTCGGAGAGCTTATCAATGGAGTTTGAGGATACAGGCGTGAACATTTCGGCGCTTTGTCCTGGTTTTACCTATTCCGAATTTCACGACGTCAACGGGACAAGAGATGGAGTCTCTAAACTGCCCGATTGGATGTGGATGAAAGCCGAAGACTGCGCTGAAATGGCCGTTGAAGCCTGCGAGCGCGGGAGGGCCGTCTTTATTCCGGGAGGCGCAAATAAATCCATCGCCGCATTCGCAAAAATTTTGCCCGGATCTGTGGCGCAAAATCTGATGGCGAAAAACTCAAACAAAATCCGCAAAGGAACAACGTCATAATGCTTACCGCTGATCCTCGCCTTTATGTTGCCCTTGATCTGCCCTCGATAGATGAGGCCCGCGACATGGTCAAAAAAATTGGCGATAGCGTTGTAAGCTATAAAATTGGGCTACAGCTTCTGCCGCTCGGCGGAACTCAGCTCGGTGCTGAGCTTAAAGACCTTGGTAAAAACGTATTCTACGATTTTAAGTTTCACGACATTGACGCAACGGTTGAAAAAGCGGCGCGCTCTGTGGCAGGCCTTGGCGGTGATATCTTAACCGTTCACGCTCGGCCCGACGTCATGCGCGCGGCCGTAAAAGGGCGCGGCGCGTCAAATTTAAAAGTCATTGGAGTGACGGTTTTAACCTCGCTGGATACAGGCGCACTTACCGAAATTGGATATCACAACACACCCGAAGAGCTTGTCATGCACCGCGTGCGCCAAGCCGTCGCGGCGGGCATGGACGGAGTTGTTAGCAGCCCTCTCGAGGCCGCTGCCATTCGCGCAGTCGTACCTAAAGGGTTTTTAGTCGTGACTCCGGGCGTACGTCTTCCGGGCGGAGATGCAGGCGATCAAAAACGCATCGCAACACCATATGACGCACTGAGTAACGGCGCGAGTCACTTAGTCGTAGGGCGCCCGATTACCACGGCGGCAAACCCAGCAACTACGGCTCAAGCCGTGCTCGCCAATATCGCGGGTAAATAACGCCCGCGCATAGAAAAGCCCCCTCGCCGAAACGAGGGGGCGCTTAATTTTCCCTAATAGTTTTTAGAGACTAGTAGCCGCAGCCACCTGAAAAGCCGCTGCCGTAACGTGAACTTCCGCCACCACAACCGCCAGAGTAACCGCTACCAAAGGCTGACCCGAAGCTGTTTCCTACACCATTGACGATACCGCCGCCGAGTGCTCCGACGCCATTAATTACGCCGCCGCCAAGTGCGCCCACACCATTGATTACGCCGCCGCCAAGTGCGCCGACGCCGCC
>CAZFWZ010000065.1:5404-15848 GCA_964522765.1 uncultured Caulobacterales bacterium
TAGCTTGGAGCCGAATAAGACGGCGCGCTATAGCTAGGCACAGAAGTAGAATAAGATGGTGTTGAGGATGCAACGTATGAACTCGATGACGGTGCCGTGTATGTTGATGTAGGTGCGCTATAAGTTGACGATGAACCTATGCTGCTCAGCTGGCTATTAATTGATCCGGCATCATAGCTAGACCCACTAAAGCTGGATCCGGTTGAAATAGTTGAGCTTGAACCCAAAGAGCTGCCGAAGCTGCTACCTGCGAGGCATGTGCCGTCCGATTGAGCCGTAGTGCCAGTTGGGCAATTTGCAACGCCGCCATGGCTAGATGTGCTAAACTGGGACGAACTGCTTACGCTATGACCACCTGCAAGCTGGCTTGCAATAGAATGGCTTGAAGAGTTCTGCATGCTGTGTCCAAAAGACCCCGCATTGCAGGCCGACCCGCAATTTGCGAACGCGGTTGTCGATAATAAAGTCGCTGTGCCGATAGTAGTCACGGCTGTTAATGTACGGGAGAACATGTTTACCCACCTTTCAAATGTTATGTTGAGACCTTGCTTGCAAAAGCCGCGCCAATTCAACGTGATTCAACTTCTGGGGGAATATGTCTGTTTTATTCCCTCCAATATTAACCTTTTGTTAACACTTTGGATTTGGGTAATAAAAACGCAGGCCAGAGAATACCTCAAGCCTGCGCTTTACACTGGAGAGTGTAAGGTTGGGTCTGAACTTAGTAAGTCCAACCTGCCAATTGACCGACCGTTGGGGCGACACCAAACGCCCCGCCCATAGTTGGCCCATAAGGCAACACGCCTGGTATAGGACGAGGTTGATAAATTGGACCGCGAACAGCTGGGCCCGCGGGACGGCAGCCCTGCGGGATAACGTTACCGCGCACTTTATAAGGCACGTCTACATAATAAGGCACAGGCGTCGGCACAGCCTGCGGAACACCGTAAACTGGGCTGACAACTTGGGCTGTTGTTTGCGGCGCTTGACGGCGGCAAACTACAGATGTCGCAATCGTATCGCCAAATCTCGTCAAACCAGAGACTTGCTCCCAATAACCGCCAGAGCCGTCGACGCCAGTAATGGCGTTACCGCTAGGTGTTGATGCCCCGCCAGTTGTTGTTTGGCCAGTGACAACGGAGCCCAGATAACTAGCCCCTTGAGGCACTTGTCCTGTTTGAGCCCCGTATAAGGGCGCAGGTCCGCCTGCAAGCGTATTAAAGTTAGGAGCGGCAGCGGCAAAACTTACGTTTGAGGACGCTAATGGCGCAGAAAGATTTATATTACCCGCCGAATAATTACCAGTTGGGTAAGCGTCAGTTGAGTATCCATTTTCCGCGAGGACGCGCGCAGCATCCGCGGGATTGCGGTTCACTCTAGATGTCGGGATATAAGCTGTGCCCGGCGTGAAAGAAAACTCACCATATTGGCGCGGAATGAATTTTGACGGGTCATAACCGCCGCCAGTCGCAACAATACGCGGTGCAAGCGTAGGCGCGAAGTTATAAGCAGGAGCAAAGTTAAATGTCGGAGCAGCTTGCACTTGCGGGGTATTAAACTGAACATTTACAGGCACGCCTTTGTCTTCGCGGCAATAAGCTGTTGACGTCGGATGGCACCCATTTGAAAAGGCGCTCGGGAAATCGCTTAGGCCCGCACTATCCGTCAAACCGTGTACGCGCGTAATGGAGACATTTGGCGCACGCTGATAATCAACACTGCGCAGAAAGCCCATGGGCTGATGAACATTCACGTTCATATTATCAAAGACTGGACCTGTACCAGGATTGACGTTCACACCCGTTTGGCAAAGCGCGGGGTTGACCCCTAGGCCGCAGCCTCCTGCATAGGCCGGTGAGTTAGCGGTGAAAAGTCCTAGTCCCGACACACAAAGCAATGTTGTTTTCAGGGCGTTAAGTTTAATGTGACGCATAGCGCGTTCTCCCAGGTTTCAGCAGGCAAGCCCGCAAATAGTAAATCTCGATTGAGAATTTCCCTGCGTGATATGAAGAACTAGGCGCGCTTAAAAATCATAAGCAATTCCGCCGCGTTCCCAATCGCCATATCGCGTGGGCTCTTCTCCCTTTGGCCCGCCTTTTTCGCTTGGACGATCAGATTGCGCAGCTTGCGCTTTCTTTTTGCGTGTTGCCGCTTCTGCGAGAGCCCGCTTTGCCGCAGGGCTGAGAAGTTTACCGGGAGCTGCATTAAGGAGTTCATCATCTGTCATGACACTCTCCTAATGCCGCCACGCATCATCGTCAAACGCTCAAGAGCGAAGGCCAATTCATCGCAGTCAAACCTAACGGTTCATCCATGATGAACCAGACTGATACAAAAGCTTGCATAATAATTGATTAAACGCGCGTTTTCCCTTTGTTAGGAAAAGTTAAGAAACAGGGTTAACAACACCTTAAAATATAGCGGGTTTTAAGTGGTTATGGATAGCGGCGAAGGTCCGTCACCACGACGCCGTCTGTGCGCGTTAAAACATACAGACGGTCATATTCCGTCTCTTCAACGATGGGCGCGCCGCCGTCCCCGCCTAAAGCCTCAGCAAGCTGCGGTGTAGTATTGGAGTGACCCACAATAAGATAATTACCGGTCTTATTGGAAAACTCTTTCGCGAAATCCGTCAGCGCTCTGGGATTATATATCTTAATGTCCAAATTTGCGGCATCTGCTGTTGGCGCTGCCGTATCTCGGGTACGGCGCGTATCAGATGAATAGATAGTGTTAAACTCTACATCACGTAGGATAACCGCTAGTTGATTAGCCCGCTCATATCCAGCCTTAGATAATGCAGGGTCATCACCTTCAAGCTCTTTTTCCGCGTGGCGCACTAAATAAAAATTTGCCGTTTCAACAAACGGCGCTGGGCCTGCATCAGAAATGGGGGCAGATTTGCTACACCCCGTGAGCACAGTGACGGCAATCGCAAAAGCCAAGGCCCCGCGTAGAACAACTTCACGGTTGTAAGAGCTCATTTTTTTTCATCATCTTTTTTTGTTTTGTTTTTAAAAAAATAATCAAGGCCCACGATGGATACGAGCGTCATAAGAATTGCGAACGGCGGGTGACGCAAGGCGAGTAAAAACATCACGCCAATAACAATACCAAACAATATAGCATAAGGATGAATACGCATGTGAAAACCCTTTTTCAAATTAAGCCTTAAGTTCGACGTCCCAGTAAAGATAGTCAAGCCAACTCTCATGTAAATAATTTGGCGGAAAGCGGCGACCTTGGTGCTGTAATTGGTGCGTCGTAGGTTGAAACGGTTTTTGGCGCAGCTTCATTCCCGACTCGCGCACTAATCGTCCACCTTTCTTGAGATTGCAATTTGAACAGGCCGCGACAATATTTGTCCAGCTTGTTACCCCTCCAAGCCGTCTTGGTACCAAGTGATCAAAGGTGAGGTCTTCACCACTGCCGCAATACACACATTCAAAACCATCGCGCAAAAACAAATTAAAACGTGTGAACGCAGGCGAGCGATTTTGCGCGACATAGTCTTTAAGCGCAACAACACTCGGGAGTTTCATTTCAAATGAGGCTGAACGCACTGTTTGCGCATAGCCGTCAACAACATTTACGCGGTCAAGAAACACGGCCTTGACGGCATCTTGCCAAGACCAGAGCGATAGCGGAAAATAAGATAAAGGCTGATAATCAGCATTGAGCACTAAACACGGGTAGTTACCCTGTTTTACAGGCTGCAAATCATCAGGGAGATCGGCCTCCTCTAGCTGATAGCTGGACGAGATTAAACTCATGATGATCTCACTTTAAGCTGAGACCAATAATATAATTTTTGTCTACCGAATTTGGCGTTGATTGAATAACTGAAAACATGCCCTCATGATTAATTTACGTGTGTCCTAGCTAATCAGAATGACGTAGATATGACAAGAGCAAGATTTTTCAGCTTAATTTAGCTGTCCAGATAAGGTCTTGCTGAGGATTTATCTCGCATTCCGGCTCAGCGCGCGTCAATATAGGGCGTGCGATTCGTGACCAGACTTATATGCTTTACAGCTTTAGCGGCTATGCTGCCTACTGCGGCATTGGCCCAAGTTTATCCGCGCGCCAGCGAAGAACAGACCGCGGCGCCTCGGGACCCATTTGATTTACGGCGCCGCGCCGCGGGCTCCAGCGAGACGCCATATGTTATCAAAGGTCTCTATACCGAACGCATCGCCACGGGGCTCGGTCATGTCAGCGCTATGATTTCGCTCGAAGACGGAGATATCTATGCGCTAAATAAAACTAGCGGGCAGCTTCTTCATCTAAAAGACCGTGGCCTAGACGCCCGCATTGATACGCAGCAGCCACTCACAGACGGGTTTGATACACCAACAGGCCTCACATTTACAAACGGGCAGCTTTACGTCAGCGACCTTCAGGCCATTTGGCGTGTCGATATTGATACCGGCGAAAAAAGCCATTTTGTGAATTTGCGTAATATAACGGCAGGAGAGCACCGACCGATATTTGCCTATGAAAATAGAATTCTTTTAGGTGTGAACCGGTCAGAATCTATATCGCAAGTCTTGTCCGTTGACGTGGCGACTGGACAGGCCTCCCATCTGACAGACATTCCCGAAGCCCCGATAAGAGCGCTATCATTTGGCGGCGGCCGGCTTTGGGCAGCAGTAGGAAAATCGCTGCGACCTGTCGACACACAGTCTAATACAGATTTTGCAAAGCATTATCCTTTAGAAAGCGGCGCTGCGGCCGTCTCGCTCATTTTGCCGTCCTCTGAAACAGATTTGCCAGAGGGATGGCCGAGCGCCATGCGAGATTACATCCTAGCCGTACAAGGCCCCGCCGGGGAACCTTCAGGTCAGCAAAGTAGCGGCGGTAACAACATTATTGCACTGCCCACGCAATTTGGCGCACCGCTAAAAGATTTATATGTACTCGTGGGCGGATTTATGTCGCGTAACGGGCAGAGCGCTTGGGCCGCGCCGACGGCCATTCTGATGGATAGCCGAGGTCTATTCTTTGCAGACCGCATAGGCGGTTCGCTTTGGTGGGTGGGTGTCGATAACAGACCCGCGCCAAAACCGCGCCAAAGAATATCAGAACCACTACCGCCGTTACCCGTGCAAAAGCCCTCGCTAAAACCAAATGAAACACCGCCTATGGCTGGGAGTCTGATTGGCGCAGGCAGCACGCTAGACACGGCGTCTACCCTAGAGGTTGGATCTTACCTCAAAAAAGAGCATGACGATAAAGAAGCGGCCAAGCTCGCAGCCGAGAAAGCCGCAGAGGCCGCAAAAACTAAATCAAAACGCTAAGGCCTTGCGGTTTGCACATTTACAATCATCCCTTTTCAAGCGCAGTGACCAGCTTGGACAGCCGTAGCTCCAATCTTGGACCCATCAGGGCTTGATAATCAGGATGCACAGTAAGTTGCGGTCCAGCTGAATTTATTTCAAATTGAAAATGCTTAAGCAAAGAGGACGAACGTCCCGAGGCGACTACTGCCATGCGAATGGCAAGGCCGTAGATGGAGGCTGAAAGTTTCTCCTTCTCATCTAAAAGAAGACCAATTGCGGCATCATTCGGAGTCTTCGTTTTTCCTGTAAATGAGCGGAAAAGAATAAGCGCGAGATAGGCGCGTTCTTTATGAGTGAGGCCAGCTAGCGGAGCGTAGAGGACATCTTCAAAGACAAGATCAGCCCGGTAGCTGGGATGTAATCCCTTTCCTGTTCCTGCGAGCATACACGCGGCTTTGCGTAGACGCACTTCATAAGCTCGCGGAAAACTCATTGGGAAAAACTCACTCGCGTCATCGAGAAACTTAAAAAGAGGCTTCGCAAAACTTGCGCGGCCCTGAAGGTTACCTGTCGCAAAATCGCGGCACCCGTCATGCAGCGCATCACGTCTGCGCTGCGCCTCAGGAAGGGCATTATAAATAAGTCCTTCACGTAGCCCCGTTGCAGAAACAATAACGCGCGCAGGATTAAGCCGTTTGATCAAAACGGATAATAGAAGCGCGCCGTAAGGCAAGGTTTCTCCGCGCCTCAAAGACAGGCCTGGGAAATTCACCACCTCGTCCAGACCAGGGCCAACAGCCCACTGCGCCAACTCGAGTGCCGTTTCCGGCGAAAGCTGATAGCCTTGCAGAGTGCGCAATGGATAGTTTGACCGAGTTTGGTGAACTTGGGCAAGATTACGCCAAGCTCCGCCGATTAAATAAAGAGATTCGTTTTTTAGACAGTCCCTCGGCGCGTCTTTGACATCAAGTATATCTGATATGCGGCCGCGCAGAATATCAGGCTGAAAATCACTGCCCACAAGATTTTGACCGAGCATACGAAACGGGCCTAAGCCGTAAGTCTCGCCCGTTTGCGGCGCGCCGTTTTCAACGTGTATGAGCTCAAGACTAGCGCCGCCAAGGTCGGCTGCAAACCCTTTGGCGCGCGGCATAGCGGCTAACAGCCCCATTGCCGAAAGACGTGCTTCATCCGCGCCAGAGACCGGCGTTAGATCAAGCCCAGTGTCAGCCCTAATGCGGGCAATAAAGTCTGGCGCATCTTCGGCTTCTCGCAAAGCCGCTGTCGCGCCGACAATAGTTTGATCGACGTCCTGTGCCTTTAAGATTAGGGCAAAGCGAGCGAGAGCCGCCTCAGTCTCGATAACGCCCTGTAAAGACAATCGCCCTGTTTGGCTTAGATCACGCCCAAGTCCAGCATGAATTTTTTCATTGTAAATGGGTACAAACGAACTGCCAAAAACATCATAGATCACCAACCGAACGGAGTTGGAGCCAATATCAAGCACGCCGTAGCGGCGGCGTTGAGCCCGGTTAGACCTTTGCGTAGCTGTCATGAAATCATCACGTATTGGCCGCTTTCGGGGACAAAACTGTGTCATTACATTCGAGCTTTACGTCTTCAGTTTTTGGCTTTGAGTCTGTTGGTTTCATAGCGGATTTTTTAGATTTCCGAGTACGTTTTATTTCGAGTAAATCCAGCTCCAGCTCCAGCGGCGCGGCAATTTTCAACGCTTTCCCTCGACCGGACAGCGAAGGATTTCGCATAAAATATGCATGGGCGGAAAACGGCTTTTTGCCTGTTGGTGCCACACGAATATATTTGCCTGTTGGCTGCAAGTCCCAGCTATTTGTCTCATCGTTCAAATTGGCAATCATTATTTGGTTCATCACCTGATCTCTCACCGTAGGGGCCTCAACTGGAATTAATGTTTCAACCCGCCGGTTAAGATTACGCGGCATCCAGTCAGCAGAGCTAAAATATATAGCCGCATTTTTGTTAGGCAGCGCGCCGCCATTACCAAAGCACATGATACGAGAATGTTCGAGAAAACGCCCCACTATGGATTTAACGCGAATATTTTCTGACATGCCCCTCACACCGGGCCGCAGGCAGCAAATGCCTCTCACAACTAAATCAATTTGTACGCCTGCTTGTGACGCCTCGTAGAGCTTCTCTATCATACCCGTATCAACAAGTGCATTCAGCTTTGCCCAAATGGCCCCCTGCCCGCCTGATTTTGCGACCTCGATCTCGCATTCGATTAAATCATAAACTTTCTCGCGCAGATTTATAGGTGCAATTTGGAGCTTCTCCAGCTCAGCGGGCTTAGAATAAGACGTGACATAGTTAAACATTTTCCCAACGTCACGACCTAGTCCCTGATCAGCCGTAAAAAGCGCCAAATCCGTATAAACTTTAGCATTCACAGCATGATAGTTCCCCGTGCCTAAATGGGTGTAACTTTTATAGACTTCGCCTTCTTTACGGATAACGAGTGAGACCTTAGCATGGGTTTTATAATCAATAAATCCATAGACAACATGTGCGCCCGCACGCTCTAAATCACGTGCCCAACGCATATTGCTTTCTTCATCAAAACGCGCCTTAAGTTCTACCAATGCTGTCACCGTCTTGCCGCGCTCCGCCGCTGTAATTAACGCGCGTACAATTGGGCTATCTTCTGATGTGCGGTATAGCGTTTGCTTAATCGCCGCGACGCAAGGGTCTACCGCGGCCTGCTGTAAGAACTGCACAACAACATCAAACTCTTCATAAGGATGATGGACAAGAATATCTTTGGCCGCAATCGCGGCGAGACAATCGCCATCAAATTCACGAATGCGTTCAGGAAAGCGCGCCTGAAAAGGCGGGAATAAAAGCGCAGGGTATTTTTTGCTAATAAGCTGCTTAAGGTCGACCATACCGACAATGCTGTCCGTCTCAATAACCGCCTCATCCCAACATTCAAAACTCTCGACGAGAAAGTCCTTTAAATGAGCCGGCATATCGGCGTGAACCTCAAGGCGGATGGCGCGTCCCCGGCGCCGCTTTTTCATTAAAAATTCAAAATGCTGGACGAGGTCTTCCGCCGCCTCGTCAACGGCAATATCGCTATCGCGCGTGACGCGGAATTCTCCGCATTCTAAAATGTCCGCATCGGGGAATAGCGACTGAGCGTAATGATCCAACACATCTTCAATCATGACATAGCTGGCAGTTTTCTTGCCTTCATACAGCGCGATAAACCGCGGCACATGAACAGGCACGGGTATCAATGCATTGATTGCCTCAGCAGCTCCCTTTCGCCGCAATGTAATGGCCATTCCGAAGCCAAGATTGGGAATAAAAGGAAACGGATGCGCTGGATCTACTGCCAGCGGCGAGAGCAGAGGGTAAATGGAGGTTTGATAAATTTCGTCTAATTTTTCACGTTCAACGTCCGACAGAGATGCAACAATCTTAACCTTTACGCCTTCTGACTGTAATGCGGATTTCAGACCGTGCCAGCATAGGCCTTGTGCTTTAATAATTTTTCCTGCCCGCTTGGTCACTTTTTCAAGTTGACGGCGCGGCGTATAACCATCCAGGCTTTCCGCGGTCATGCCTGCCAAAATTTGAGTGCGTAGGCCTGCGACGCGAACCATATAAAATTCGTCAAGGTTGCTTGCTGATATTGAGAGAAAGCGCAGGCGTTCCATTAACGGTACATTGGGATTTTTTGCTTCGTCCAAAACGCGCGTGTTGAAAAACAACCAAGACAGCTCACGATTAAAATATCGCTTTGGACTATCTTCCCTCATGCCGTCATCTTTCCCAGCTCTGATAAGAGCTGAATACTTTTGTGACATGGATAGCCGCATTCACCTAAATCGTGAACTGCAATATACGGCTAACCTCACCGCAGAATTATTATGACAGAGGGGCCAGAGGGCTGCAACGTCTGTTATGACGGTGACGTAAACAAAAGAAACTTGGAAATATTTATGCCGCGCGCTCAGCGGATTGGGAAATCGTAATAAAGAGGCTTTTCTTATCTGGCGCAGCCCGTAGGCGCTCACGCGTATCTGGACGGCGTAGGCGGCGCGAGAATTGTGCTAAGGCACGTAAATGAGCTCCGCCAGCATCAGAGGGCGCGACAAGTAAAACAACTAAGTCTACAGGCACTTCATCAACGGCTTCATAATCCATCGGGAGGTCCAAGCGCGCCATGATGGAGTAAACACGATCTAGCCCGTCAATCCGCGCATGCGGCAGTGCAACGCCGCTACCTACGCCGGTCGACCCAAGTCGTTCTCGTTCCATCGTCGCATTCACAACATCACGGGGAAGTAAACCAAGTTCAGAAAATTTTGGCGCATCAAGCAACTTCTCTGCCATCAATTGGAAGAGTTGTTTTTTACTGCTTGCGTGCACATCAATCATTACGCCATCGACGTCATATTGAGTATCATTTGCCATGCGGGGCCGTCATATTATTTACGAGATACATACGCGTACAGTATGGCACGCGCATTTAGATACCCCATTTTCGCGCCTAGTAGAACATTTAGGCCTTAGGGTCAATCCATCCAATATTTCCATCTGCACGCTTGAATACAACATTCACGCGGCCATGCTTAGCGTTGTTAAAAATAACAACGCCGCTATCGGCTAATCCCAGTTCTAAAGCCGCCATCCCTGGCGTCATCGTGCGTATAGTCTGACTGGCTTCAGAAATAATCATAGGGTCCACCGGGCCCGCCGCAGATGTGGCATCTGAATCCAAATCAGAATCGTCGACGGGGTTCTTCATAATGAACATATTGAAAGCTTCCGCTTTGGCCTGAATTTTATGCTCGGCGTGATGGTCTTTTAAACGGCGCTTATAGCGGCGAAGACGCTTTTCCATATGTTCGAGTGCTTCATCTGTTGCGCCGTAAGCCTCTGGCGCATTTCCTGAAGCTTCCATCGTTGCGCCAGACGGAAGATGCACCGAACAGACTGTACGAAACCCCGCCCCTTCTCGGCTCACAGAGACATGGGCCTCGCCCTCCCGGTGAATATACTTGTCCATCATCTCGTCAAAGCGTTCATTAATGCGCTCTGTGAGCGCGTTTGAAACATCGATATTTTTCGAGACGATTTGGATTTGCATATAAACCTCACTGTTTTGATTGGAA
>CAZFWZ010000066.1:0-4622 GCA_964522765.1 uncultured Caulobacterales bacterium
CGCGATTGAGACTAGCTTTGCTTATGGGGTCATAAAGAAGACAGCTATTTTTCCTTCTTTGACGTAATTCAGACGGCTACGTCTCGTACATATGATGATGGCTTGACGGCAAATCGATTCACAGGGTTGATTTTCATGTCAAGCCTTCTTAACGAACATTGTCTTGAGCTTCATCGCGCCGATGCCGTCAATCTTGCAGTCAATATCATGGTCTTCGTCAATAAGCCTTTGTATCCGAACCTTTGTCCCGACTTTGGCCACCTTTGAGGTGCCTTTGACTTTGAGGTCTTTTATGATGGTAACCATATCGCCTTCTACGAGGATATTGCCATTGGCGTCTTTGTAGACGCGCTCGTCGCTAAACTCAGGGTCATTGCTCCATTCAGGGCAGACGAGCAGCGCGCCGTCTTCATAGCTATACTCGCAGGCGCATTCTGGACAGGGGGGTAACTCACTCATCAATTTAGGTTTTTCTTTTTTAGGATTAACGGTGAAAATGCGCCTGCCACGCCGCCAACAATAAGGCTAAACATTAAATCGTTGATATTTGCCAAAAACTCAAGGTGTATTCGCGCTAGACCCATGAGGAGACCAAAGCCAACCGCTGCGGTTAGTACAATGAAAATGCTCTTGTTTGTATATCGGTTCATCTTTCCATCCTTCGTCTTATTAGCCACCAAATGATTATGGCTCCGAACATTTTTCCGCCGACGCTCATCACCACGTTAGGCACGGTAAACTGCGCGTCTCGGATAAAGCTCGCGCCGTAGAGAAAGGCCGTTGTGTCAATCGGCGCGGCTATGGCTGAGGACAGCAGCACGCGTGTGGAAAGCTTATATTTGGTGAAGGTGAACATGGCATAGTCAACCAGCTCGGAAATCAGAAACGCCGCTCCGCTGGCGAGGGCAAGCGCGCCGCCGCTAGTGACATAGGTCAGAAACAGGGCGAGGGCCATTGCGATAAGGACTTCATGCCCAATTTCGCGCTGCGCAAAGTCCCGCACGACAAGGACAAGACCTGTGACAATCGTAACAGGGTTAAAGGCCCAAGCGGCGAGGCCTGGCAGCTGTACCATTGGCGCCCACGTAAAGCTCCAATTGATAAACGGGATAAGCAAAATATAGAGCAGCGTATATTTGAAATAACGCATGGAGGTAGTGGGCGGCTCGCGGCCCTCTGATATTTCGGTGTTTTTGGCAGACGTTGACATAGTTTCTCTATACGAAATTGCAACGGGCGTGTAACCCATAATCCATGTCCACGAATCTTATGTTCAAAAATCCTATGCTATCTCTTATCGTCGCTAAGTCGCGCAATAATGTCATTGGCATTGAGGGTGACCTGCCGTGGCGGCTCTCTTCTGATTTGAAGTTTTTTAAGGCGACAACCATGGGAAAACCTGTTCTCATGGGGCGAGTGACGTGGGAGAGCCTCCCGTTCCCCTTGCCGGGGCGGCCCAATCTCGTTCTAACACGCAACAGCGATTACAAAGCGCCGAAAGCAGAGGTGTTTACCGACGTCCACGCCATGATTGGCCGAGGCTATGAATTGGCCGGCGAAACAGGCGCGGACGAGGTCATGCTCATCGGGGGCGCCAAGCTTTATGCGAGCCTGATGCGTTATTGCGGGCGAATGTATGTCACAGATGTCGACGCCATGATTGAAGGCGACGCTCATTTCCTCGCTATTCCTGCCGATAAATGGAAAGTGGTTTCAGAAACGCCTTATCCGAAGGGCAAGAATGATGATTATCCTTTCACCGTTCGGGTTTATGAGAGGCGATAATAAAACGCGCGTGAAATCAGGCATAGTTTTGGCATGTTGGGCTTGAACCCTGTATAGTGCGCGTATCATTTATAGGGATTCGCACGATAGGCCTTGATATGACGGCAAAGCGCCGCCACATATAGGTCAAAGCGTAAATTATTCGGAGCAAAGAATGGCAGACAATAAGAGCCCTTGGGGTAATTCAGGGAAGGGCGGCGGTAAAAAACGCCCGAGCGGATCGGGTAACAGTCCTTGGGGGCAGGGTAATCCTGACCGTAATAAGCCGCGCCCCGGCGAAACCTCACCTGATCTTGAGAATGTCATTCAAGGCTTTAAAACACGCGCCTTCGGTAGCGGCGGCGGCGGTAGAGGTCCAAGAGCACCGCGTCCAAATGGACCGCTCCAGAAATTTGGTCCCTTCGGAATTTTCATTGGTGTCGGCCTCTTAGCAATGCTGCTCTCGACGGTTTACACGGTCGACCAACAAGAAGAAGGCGTTGTGCTTCGCTTTGGTAAATATGCACGCACTGTCGGCCCGGGCTTGAATTTTAAAATGCCAACACCGTTCGAAACGATTCAAAAAGCTAAGACCCGCGTGGTTCAAAAAACAAATATTGGCGGGAATGATAATACGTCACTTATGCTGACGGGTGATGAGAACATCATTGATATCGACTTTACGGTTCTATGGCGGATAAACGATCTTAAAAACTATGTGTTTGAAGTCGATGAACCTGCTGTCGCGCTAAAGGCTGTCGCCGAGAGTGCCATGCGTGAAATCATTGGCCGGTCTGAGCTTGAAAATATTATCACGACGGAACGTTTGAATACAACGATTGCTGTTCGCGACCTCATGCAGCGTACGCTGGATGAATACGGTGCGGGCATTGAAGTTGTTGAAGTGCAGCTACAAAAGGCTGATGCGCCTGATGGCCGCGTTGTTGACGCCTTCCGCGACGTTGTTGATGCGACGCAGGAAAAAGAAACGCTTATTAACGAAGCGACAGCTTATCAAAATACGGTTGTCCCGAAGGCGCGTGGTGAAGCCGCGCAAATTCTGCAAGATGCAGAAGCCTATAAAGGTAAAGTGGTAGCAGAGGCCAAGGGTGAAGCAGAACGCTTCAAACTTGTTTTGGGCGAGTATAAAGCTGCGCCGCGCGTGACTCGCCAACGTATGTATTTAGAAACAATTGAAGCCGTTTATAAAGACGCAGATAAAATCCTGCTCGATGGTGATGCAGGGTCAGGTGTAGTGCCTTATCTGCCGCTTAATGAACTAGGTAAGAAAAAGGGAGCGAACTAATGAAGGGTGCACCTATTGCTGTTGTCCTATTGGGCATTATCGCTGTTATTGTTCTGCTGTGTACGCACACAGTTAAAGAATGGGAGCAGGCGCTCATCCTCGAATTTGGCCAAGCGAAACGCGTTGAAAATGCGTGGGGTGAGGCGCCCGAAGCGGGTCTCAAATTTAAGCTCCCATATGAAAAAGTGGTGACGCTTGATCGCCGCAACCTCGAAGTCGATTTGTCGCCGGTTGAGCTTGTGGCGTCTGATCAAGAACGGCTCGTGGTTGACGCCTTTGTGCGCTACCGCATTGTTGACGCCGTGAAGTTCTATCAGGCTTTGCAGACAGAACGCGGAGCGAAATTGCAGCTACAGTCTATCATGGACTCAACTTTGCGTGACGTGTTGGGCCGTGTGGACCGTCCGAACATCATTGCCGGCCGCCGCGCAGAATTGATGGCGGAGATTCAGCAAGTCTCAAACAATGTCGTCAAAGATAAAGACTTTGGTATCGAGATCATCGATGTGCGGATTAAGCGCGCCGACCTTCCACGTGCCAACACAGAGCAAGTGCTCAACCGTATGGTCACGGAGCGTAAGCAAATTGCTGAATTGATTCGTTCAGAGGGCCGCGAAGAAGCGCAAGAGATTACGTCAACCGCTGAAAAAGACGCGACGATTATCCGCGCCGAAGCGCAGCAACAAGCAGAAATCACGCGCGGTCAAGGCGACCAAGAACGTAACGCAGTTTACGCGGAAGCTTATAATCAAGATCCAGAATTCTTTGCATTCTACCGGTCTATGGAAGCCTATAAAACAGGCCTAACCAGCGGCACAACTTACGTGCTCTCGCCTGATAGTGACTTCCTTGGCTATCTCGGTAATCAGCGCGGGCCGCGCCGCTAGAGGTTTATCATGGACCTAAGTCCGGGCACATTAATACTGATTATCACAGGGGGCATTCTCACAGTTGAGGGTGCCCTTTGGGCTATTGCGCCGACGATGGCGCGCAAAATGTATGAAGACGCCTTTCGCCAAGGCGACCGAATGCTTCATTTAACAGGACTTGTGTCTGTGGCTTTGGGCGTGGCTTGTCTGGCATTTGCTCTGCGCTGAAACCCGCGACAAAGTAAAACCCGCGTGTTAGTTTGCAGTAAAGGAGGCTGACATGCGCATTACATTCTTGATTATATTTGCCTTACTGCTTGGCGGGGCTATTGGGTATCAATCCAGTAGCTTTGGCCCAAAGCTCAAGGCCGGCCTGCAAACTACTTACGGTGATGATATTGACCGCAGCGAGATTAAAGAGACGTTGCAAAACCAAGCCCGTGCTTGGAACGACGGTAATATTGACCGTTTCATGGGTGATTACTGGAAATCGGAAGACCTTCGTTTTGCCTCTGGCGGCGATATAAATAAAGGCTGGGAGGTGACCATCGGGCGTTATAAATCCCGCTATCCCGATAAAGCGACAATGGGCGAGCTCGCCTTCACGGATTTAGATGTCGAGCTACTCTCACCAAGCGATGCACTCGTCTTTGGTCGTTGGCGCCTCACGCGCGAAAATGACA
>CAZFWZ010000066.1:4722-15836 GCA_964522765.1 uncultured Caulobacterales bacterium
TCACCAAGCGATGCACTCGTCTTTGGTCGTTGGCGCCTCACGCGCGAAAATGACAGTCCAAACGGCCTGTTTACCTTGCATTTCAAGAAGATGGGCCGCGATTGGAAGATTGTGTCTGATCACACGTCATCAGCTGCGCCATAACGGCGATTGATTATCTAATTGCGCTAGGGCACTAAGCTCGCATGAGTCTTTGGCAAGATATATACGCTGCTGGCGCGCGGCTGTTTGGCCCGCCGTCACTACCTGATTTGGACGGTATGCCCGGCCAGATACAAAATGGCCGCGTCGCAGCTGCGCTCGTTGGGCTGGGCGCAAAGATGGCCAAGGCTGACGGACAGGTGAGGGTGGAAGATATTGAAGCCTTCAAACGGGTCTTCCAAAGCAACACGGAAAATGAAGCGGGCATAGCGCGTTTTTTTGATCTCGCGCGTCAAACCACGCTGGGTTATGAGCGGTATGCCAAATTGATTGCGCGTAAGTTTCGCGCCCGTCCTGCGGTCCTTGAAGATGTGATGGACGGCTTATTTCATATCTCGCTTGCGGACGGGGTCATCACGCCTGAGGAAATGGAATTTCTCACGACTGTCGGCGAAATTTTTGGGTTCTCTGAGCGCGAGTTTAAACGCATTCAAATCGCCCATTGCGGGCGAGCCTCTGACGACCCTTACCTAATTTTAGGTGTGGATGAGGATATTTCCGATAAAGACCTAAAGCGCGCTTATCGCCGTATGGCCGCTGCAAATCACCCAGATCGTCTTGTGGCGCGGGGATTGCCGCGCGAATTATCAAAGCTTGCGACGCATAAAATGGCGATGATTAACAAGGCCTATGCCGAAATTCGCGCAGAGAGAGAGCGCTATGCCGCGCAAAACCGTGTAGGTTTACCGAAAAGTTAGGCACATTTGACGTCTTTGTGAGGCCGTGTGCCTTGACCTTGCCCCATTTAATCCCGACATTAAGGGCATGACTCAGACATATAACTTATCAGGCAGAGGAACTCTTGTTTCCAATTTAATGAGGGGGCTATTTCTAGCCGCTGCAACAATTGGTGGATTGTTCCTTTTCGCGGCCTCTGCCGCTTTCGCCTTTTTTGTAGTTGCGGGCCTAGTAATACTCGGCCTTGTTGTCTTCGCGTTCTTCTGGACACGCGCCAAGCTTTTTGGCCGCCCGTTCGGCCCTAAGGCGCAATTCGAAGCGGCGCGCAAGGAGATGGAAGCACAAATGAAGTCTGCGCGTCCCGGCGCGGCAGCAGGTCTTGATGATGAAGGTCCTGTTATCGACGCGCACCAAACTCCAGATGGTTGGTCTGTCGACCGCTAGGGCGGACTCAAACTCAACTTAAATAAACTCCCTTGAATTAACTAGGCGCGCGGTTAAACCGATGCGGTGAAACCTTTTGATTTTATGATTATGATGCTGTGCTGCCTTGGCTGGGCGGGCAACTTCGTCGTGTCGGCTTGGGCGCTGGGCAATAACCCTGTTCCGCCCTTTATGCTGGCCGCAACGCGGGCCTTTATCGTGCTCATCGTGATGGGGTGGGTGCTCTTTAAGCCGCGCCCGAAACTGTTTGGACGTCTTCTGATTGTTTGTATCTGCGTCGGCCCAATTCATCTTGGCTTTCTTTACACAGGGCTGCAGACAGCTTCCGCCTCAGGCAGCTCTATCGTGTCGCAAGTTCTTATTCCTTTCGCGACAATCCTTTCAGTGATTTTTCTTGATGAGAAAGTGGGGTGGCGGCGCATCTTAGCGATTATAGGCGCTATTATTGGCGTCGTGGTTATGGTCTATGAACCTGGCGCTCTGAGTTTTGACATTGGCCTAATTTATATCGTTTTCGCCTATTTTGCTTTGGCTGTCGGTTCTGTGATTATGAAACGCGTGGGCGATATCGACTGGAAGCAATATGTGTCTTGGATGGCACTTGTTGTTCTGCTGATTATGGCGCCGGCCTCTTATGTTTTTGAAAGTGGGCAGGGAGAAATCTGGGTCAGTCACAAGCTTCCTCTCCTCATAGCCGCTAGCTACGCCGCCATTGCTGTTACAATTTTCGCTCATGGTCAGTACTTTTCTCTTGTGAAGCGCTATGACATCTCTGTTGTTGTCCCGCTCACCCTAATGGTGACAGTATTCGCCTGTATCCTTGGCGTCATTTTCCTCCGGGAGACGCTCTATCCACGCTATATTTTCGGTGCGGTCCTCATTTTGCCATGTGTGTGGTATATTGCTGTGCGGCAGGCTGATGAGCCCTTAAGTGAAGATTAGTGATGGCAGAGAATAAAACGAAAAAAACTGAACAAGACCCGCAAAGTTATATTGATGCGATAGAGAAAGATGCTCGCCGTGCGGATTGTCAGAAAATCCTGGAAATGATGGGTGAACTCACAGGGTGGAAGCCTAAAATGTGGGGCGCGAGTATCATTGGTTTTGGTGAATATCACTATAAATACGAGAGCGGCCGCGAAGGGGACGCGCTTAGGCTAGGCTTTAGTTCGCGCGCGCAAAATATCAGTATTTACATCATGCCGGGTTATCAGGATTTCGGCGAAGAACTCGCGCGCCTTGGCACGCACAAAATCGGTAAAGCTTGTCTTTATATCAAACGCTTAAGCGATGTTGATGAAGCGGTTCTACGCGAAATCATGGCAAAAGGCCTACGGCTCATGGAAGAGAAGTATCCGCTTTGAGTATCATATCCAAACCCTCTCCGAATTTTGATGATCGCACACTGCCAGTTTCGCTTCTTGTGCTGCATTATACAGGCATGGAAACAGGCGCGGCGGCGCTTGAGCGTATGTGCGATGGAGCCGCCAAAGTCAGCGCGCATTATATGGTTGAGGAAGATGGGCGTATTTTCCAAATGGTGGATGAAGATAAACGTGCCTGGCATGCAGGCGTGAGCGAATGGCGCGGCGAGACGAACATTAACTCTGCTAGTATCGGTATTGAAATCGTCAATGGCGGTCATGATTGGCCGCAAAAGGACGGAACGCTGCCGCCTTATCCTGTCGTGCAAATCAATGCACTTACCCCTTTGTGTAAAGCCATTATGAGCCGCCACACTATTGGCGCGGAGGGTGTCGTTGGCCATAGCGACATCGCACCCGAGCGTAAGCAAGATCCCGGCGAGCATTTCCCATGGGCAGGCCTTTCCGCCGCTGGCATTGGCCGCTTCCCGCTAGAGATAGAGCCAGACCGCCGCGTATTGTTTAGCGCAGGCAGCCGCGACAGAGGCGTCGCTATCGTGCAGCGCGGCCTTGCCGAAATCGGTTATAGCGCGCGCGTCACAGGCGTCATGGATGAAGACACGAGATTGGTTGTTGCCGCCTTCCAGCGCCGCTACCGCCCCGCGCAGATTGACGGGCTGGTGGATATGGAAACTATGGCGATAGTGCGGTGGATTGTTGAGGGAAATAATGCGCTGGGTTAAACGCTTGATACGTTTTGTTTTACTTTTGAGTGTGTCAGCTTTTACGGCCTATTGGAGCATCTTATATATTCGACCGTATAAGGGCGTCATTGGGAATGTATGTGAAAAAACGCCCGCGAACCCTGGGGGCGACTGTTATGACATGCTCCCAAGTGGCGGTTTTCCTTTTACCTTCATGTGGGACCAAGGCGGCGTTTCAGTCGTTGGCACGTTGTCGTGGTTAGAGGATACTTTCGTACTGGGGCCATACTTAGCGAACTTAGGGTTTTATCTTGTTATTTATACGATTTTGTTTTGGTTGTTATCTCGGCTAAAAAGCGCTAATTAACGCGCTTCCCCAACATAACAAAAACTAACCCTAAAATCGCAGGCACGGCTTGCGCGAAGAAAATTGTCGGGCTGACGGTTATCGCCCCGAAGACGCCCGCCACAATCACGCAGAGAAGAAAGAATATTGTGACGTCGCGTTTCTTGGTGAGCAAACCCCAAATCAACCCCGCCGCGAGGAAGCCATTATAGAGGCCTTGGTTCATGGCCATGAAATGGGTGTCCTGCGCAAACTCGGCGGTGAGATTGAACATCTTTTGTCCAAAAGGCCTCGTCCATAGGAACATTTCAACGGTCATGAAAAATAGATGCAATAGAGCCGTTAAGCCTGTGAAAAAGCTACCAAGTTTTTGCATATCTAAGCCTGTCCGCCGCGGACTAACCGTCCGGGTCTTGCCTGTGTTACCTTATCATTGGCGACAACTCGCTCTCCTGCGACAAATGTCGCGGTATATCCCGTCACAGGCTGGAGCAATCTTTGCCCGCCTGCGGGGAGGTCTTGCACCATTTCTGGCACGCCTAAATCGAGCGCGGCATAGTCGATGATATTCAGGTCCGCGCGCTTGCCGACTTCGATACGGCCGCGGTCAGATAGACCGAGATAATCCGCGCCGTCCGCTGTGAGCATTTGCACCGCGCGAGGCAGAGAGATGCCCTCTTTGCCTTGGTTCAAACGGTCGCGCGTCCAATGCGACAGCAGATAAGTTGGAAAGCTCGCATCGCAAATCGTGCCGACATGCGCCCCGCCGTCCGATAGCCCCGGTAGTGATTTAGGGTGGCGCATCATCGTCAGTACATTGTCATAATTCATATGGGTGTAATTATACACAGGGTAATAAATCAGCGCCTTGCCATCATCCTCTAGCAGGAGATCATAAGCCTTTTCCCATACGCTCACCTCGTCCGCGCGCGCGAGCCCGGCGATAGACGCTTCTGAAGTTTGCTCATAATCGACTTTACCGTCCACAGAGAGGCGAAAGTTCTTCTCGGCGAGCTGGGTGAAACTCGCAATCATCATATCGACCATGGGCGGAATAGGACTGCCAGGACCCGCGAGCTTCACAGGCGTCTCAGCGAGCATTTTGGCTTTATAGTCAGGGTCACTCATAATCGCCACGCGCTCAGCTAGCGGTTTTTCATGTATCGCCAGATAGCTTGGAAATGCCATGAGCGGATGAAATGTGCATTGTAAGCCAACAATCGAGCCGATAGCGCGCGGCGCGACTTGAAAGCTAATATCTAGACCGTCCGCATTCATCGCCTCTGTGCGCTTAATGATGTTCTTCCAATCCTCAGGCGCAAAGTCGCGCTCCATGAGGCTCATAGACCCCTTATGCCCGCCGCCCGCCCGAAAGAAGGCCTCCATCAAGTCAAACTCTGTATCAAATGTTTCGCCCTCGCGCAGCATGTCAAAATCATTCACCGCTTGCAGCACGCCGTGACCTAGGCCGTCAAAAGCTGAGGCAAGGCCAACAAGCTCGTCCTTACCAGCTTCAGAAGCCGGCGTCCAATCGCCGTCTGCGCTTTTATGAAAGTCGCTGCGGCCCGTCGAAAAACCAATTGCGCCCGCTTTCAGCGCATCGCAAAGCAAGTCTTTCATGGCTGCAATATCGCTGTCATTTGCGGGCTGATTAAAGACGGCACGATCGCCCATAGCGTAAACGCGAAGGGGGTCATGGGGCACCATCACGGCAACGTCGATTGTGCGGGGCATGGCGTCCACCGCGTCCATATATTCGGGGAAGGTTTCCCACTCCCATGTGATGCCTTCATGCAGTGCCGTGCCGGGAATATCTTCCACGCCTTCCATCAGGCGGATGAGCTTGTCGCGGTCCTCTTTGCGGCAGGGCGCAAAGCCAACGCCGCAATTGCCAAGAACAGCCGTCGTCACGCCGTGATTAACCGAAGGTTTAAGTTCTGGGTCCCAGCTGACTTGGCCATCATAATGGGTGTGAAGATCAATAAAGCCGGGCGTAACGATTTTACCGACCGCGTCGAGCGTATCAACTGCGGGGTCATTACAGGCACCAATTTCAATGATAACGCCGTCTTTAATACCAATATTGACCTGCCGTTCTTTGCCGCCATTACCGTCAAAAACGTTTCCGCCGATTATTTTGGTATCAAACATGTGCTGCCTTTTTATCGTTAAATTGAAATAGGGCGACGAGCATTAATCCGCCGACTATATGCCATGTGCCCCAAAGCCCTGCTATGGCTGCCGCGCCGCCGAGGCCACCAAGCTGCGTCAGCAGGATTACAATACCAAGACCAGAATTTTGTATCCCGACTTCAAATGTCAGGGCGCGTCTTTGGCGCGTATTGGCTTTGGCTGCGATGCCTGACAGAAACCCAAGCAAGAAGGCAAGCCCATTATGAAGGATAACAAGGCCCAATATCCAGAGACCAATTTCAAATAGTATCGGTCCAAATTTGATAAGCGCGCCAATGATTATGAGCGCAAGCCCAAGTCCTGCAATCGCGGCGAGGGGCTTTTGCAGCTTGGCGGCAATGGTTGGGGCAAGAGCTCCAAGCCCCATGCCAAGAAACAACGGCAAGGCGAGAATAATAAGCGTCTGGATAAGAAAGCTGACAGTATCGAGATTTATTTCGGTCAACAGCGCCGCCGTCGGCGGGTAAAGCCCGCTCCAAAATAATATGGACACAGGTGTTAAAATGGCCGCTGCCACGCTGCTCGTCGCCGTGAGGGACACGGACAGCGCCGTATCGGCTCGTCCAAAAAGCGCGAGTAGATTGGACGTATTTCCGCCGGGGCAGCAAGCAATGAGTATCATGCCGAGTGCAATACTGGGCTGCGGCTTTACGATCATACAAAGTAAAACCGTTAGCGCAGGTAACCCAACCGTCTGCGCGAGTACACCCGCGAAATAGACTTTCGGATTGCTTTTAAAAAAAGCGAAATGTTCTTTGCGAAGTCCCAGCGCAACCGCGAACATCATCAAGCTTAGCATGAGCATCATGGCGACTTCGGAGCTTGTTCCCAAATCGAGTTGAATGCTGTCTATGTCGACCGCGTTCATAGAATTGCCCGCATATAGCTTCGGGCGCGGGGCAGCGCGTCATGCAAAAATTGCTTGGGCTCTCTCAGCCACAATCCGTCATAGCTTCGCGAATGTGTCTCGGAAATCAGCGCCTCTTTCGGGAGTTCTACTAATTCGCAATCCCATTTCGGATGTATCTGTCTCTTCGCATCATCTTTGTGAATTTGTAGAAGGTCTTCCCGCTTTGAAAAGCCGCGATAATCAAAGACCATATCGTCTTTAACCGCAACAATATGATTTCCTCTAAGGCCGTCTTTGGGCTTTATCCAAATCGGAACAAAATCAGGGTTATCTTCGATAAAAGCATAGCAAAGAATATGACAGGCCCCCGCGGCAAAGAATATAGGGTCATCCAAGGCCCACCTTTTGACTGGGTTTTGTTTTATTTCGCGCGGGATTAAATACATTAAGGCTGTAACTTTATTGGATGCTTCTTGCCTTGCAGCATAACACCCCAAACTTTGATGTCTCCCCAATTCTCTGGCTGAACATCTAGCGGGTTTTCTTTGAGCACTGTAAAATCTGCACGCTTACCAACCCTTATCGAGCCAATTTCGTCCTCTAGCCCTAATGACCAAGCCGCCTCTAGCGTAATAGCGCGAAGGGCTTTCTCTGGCGAAAGACGTTCTGACGGCGTGCTGATTGTGCCTTGGCGCGTTAGGCGGGTAGCATGAACGCTCGCGGCTTGAAGTGGTACAGGCGGTGCGAGTGGCGCATCGGAATGAACCGTTGTATGAAGCCCAGCCGCCATAGTCGAGGCTAGCGGAGTGATGTTTTCGACCTTCTCTCCAATCGCTATTACGTAATCCTCGCCCATATAATTGACGTAATGGCTAGCGGCAGACACGCCAATCGGCAGGTCTTTGGCTCTCTCTATTTGCGCGGGCGTCATTTGGCCAAGGTGTTCAAGAATAATACGTTGCCCATTTTTGGGCGGAGCCAATGAGGCGGCAGCGGAGAGCGTGCTGTCTTGCGCGGCGTCACCGTTTGAATGGATATGAATGTCTATGCCGGCGCCCCAATATTTTGCCATTAGCGCGGGCAGGGCGTCTGGCTCTGTGACCCAAAGGCCGTGGCTGCCTTTGGACTGTCCTCCAATATAGCCAGGCGCGTTCATGCGCATAGTTTGCGAGTAAAATGCGGCGTCAGTAAAGAGTTTGATTTGTTTGAGGACGGGTATGCGCGGATCTTCCGCGATTAAATCTGCAATCGCTTTGGGCGTATCATCACCAAATTCTTTGAAAAATGCGCGGTGCTCTGGCACGAGGTAAAGACGGTAAGGCTCATCGTCCGTGTAAAAAGTATTGAGGAAGTTATCTTCCATTTGTCGCCCAAAAATACCGTATCCCATTTCAGCAACCGTGGTTACGCCGGCCTGCGTCAGCAAAGCTTCATACCCAGCAAAGCCTTTGGCGATATGGTCTGGTGCGAGAAGAATAGGACCCACAGCGGCAAATAAAGCAAGAGCCGCGTCTTCATAGATACGGCCTGTCAATTGTCCGCTTTCGTCCAAATCAACGCCGTGAAATTTTTCGGCCAATACAGGGGTGAGTTCGGCCATCTCTATCGCGGCGGAATTGAGATAAAAATCATGGCCCGAATAATGCCAAATAAATAAAGGCCGCGTGGTTGTGACGGCGTCCAAATCTGTCCGGTCAATATCACCCTGAACAAGATTGTGATATCCAAACAGAATGAGCGGTCCATCTGGCGCTTCGGCTTCTAATTCCCTAATGCGCGCCATAAGACTCTCTTTATCCGGCAGACCTTTCACCAATCCATTTGGCCCTGTCATATCCCACGGCGGGATCCACTCAAGGCCATACATCATTGCGCCAAGTACCATATGGACGTGCGGGTCAATCAGACCGGGCAGGAGGGTGTCACCTTCAAAACTCGTATCAATAGCCGCGCCGTGAAATTCGCGCTTCATCTCGGGTAGGCTGCCGACCCCGAAGATAGTACCGTCTGGCCCGACGGCTACGGCTTTTGCGGTTGGATTGGCATCATCTTGCGTTAGGACGGTTTTAGCTGCGTAAATCGTGACATTGCTGTTTTGCGCTGACCCACTACAAGCCGCCAAGATAAAAGCGGCTATTATTAAAAAGATGCGCTGCATCTGAACTCTCCCGTTTTCTCTAACATTGCTTGACTTTGTCCGTTGAAACAAGCTTTAAGCAGCACACCAGAGGGTCGGGCGGCCGCCTTACGCAAAAACTATGTTTTTACGATGGGAGGAAAGTCCGGGCTCCATGGGGACAGGATGCCGGATAACGTCCGGCTGGCGTGAGCCAAGGGAAAGTGCCACAGAAAGTAAACTACCTCTATTTTAGGGGCAAAGGTGAAAGGGTGCGGTAAGAGCGCACCGCTGGCTTAGCAATAAGCGAGGCATGGTAAACCCCATCCGGAGCAAGACCAAATAGGAGCGGTATATGCGGTGTCCCTACCGTGCCGCTCGGGTGCGTCGCATGAGGCTGTCAGTAATGGCCGTCCTAGATGAATGGTCGCCAAGCGCGTAAGCGTAAACAAAACCCGGCTTATAGACCCTCTGGTATATTTTTGACAAACACACTATGTGCCAAAACGCGCAAAAAGAGCTAAAAAACATGATTTTGGCCCTAAAAAAGGTGATTTAGGGACAGAAAAAGGTGATTTAGGCCCGAAATTTTGTGTAAATTTTGGTTCTATCTGCGGCGGCGGCTGTCGCGTGCGGCCTTGCGTGCCTTGCCCGCATCGCTTGTTCCAGGTGCTACGAGAGCGCCGAGTTTTTCAACGACCTCCCCCTGAGTTGGGCGCGGGCCAGCGTTGTATGCGTCCATAGCTTTTCGCATGGCGGCGATATGAAGTGGGGCCGTGCCGCAGCAGCCGCCGATAATACGTACGCCAGAATCAGCAGCGACTTTAACGTAATCGGCCATAAGTTCGGGCGTGCCTGTATAGACGGTTTCTTTGCCTTTCACGATGGGGATGCCGCAATTGGCTTTACCGACGATGACCGCGTTTGGATTTTCTTCGGTCATGGCGAGGGCCGAGACTGTGAGGTCTGAGGCGCCGACGCCGCAATTCGCGCCATATGCGACCGGTGGATGCGGAAGAAGGGCAACAACGGAGAGCATATTACCGGGCGCGAGGCCCATCATGGTTTTGCCCGCCGTATCAAAGCTTGCCGTGAAGACATAAGGAATGCCAACTTCTTCAGCGGCTTCGCAGGCCGCTTGAATTTCCTCAGGCGCGGACATGGTTTCAATCCACGCCACGTCTGCACCGCCGTCTTTAAGCCCTTGTATCTGTTTTACAAATTCTGCGCGCGCGCTGTCCATTGTCATAAGGCCCATAGGCTCAAATAGCTCGCCTGTTGGGCCAACAGAGCCTGCGACAACAACAGGGCGGTCGGCAGCTTCTGCGACTTTGCCTGCGATTTCCGCGCCGGCTTTGTTAATCGCGTGGGTCTCATTTTCTGCATTATGCAGTTTGAGACGAGGGGCGTTAGCGCCAAATGTATTGGTAAGGATGATATCGCTGCCAGCATCGACAAACATCTGGTGCAAGCTTTCCGGTTTATGCGGGGCCTGAAGATTCCATAGGTCAGGCGGAAATCCGGGCTCAAGGTCCATTTCCATGAAATTTGTACCTGTTGCACCGTCGGCTAAAAGCAAGTGTTTTTGAGCTAATAACTCTTGTAATGTAATACGCATAAAGAAACCTTTATATTGTCTTTGGGCCGCATAGCGCAGTTCTTTTGCTTTGTCAGGTGAAATAATGCCTAAAATTGGCGGAAAAATGCAGCAGATGCGGCGCGAGACTTGACTTAGAGGGGCGAGGGCTTATCCCCGAATTTTAAAAGCCCCTTATGCTTCGGAGACGACCATGCACGCTTACCGCACCCATACTTGCGCAGAACTACGCGCCAACAATGTTGGCGAGTCTGTGCGCCTTTCTGGCTGGGTCCACCGCAAGCGTGAACATGCCAATGCGCTGTTCATCGATTTGCGTGACCATTACGGAATTTCCCAAGTCGTCGTTTATCCAAATGCCGATTTTTATGAGGCCGCAAAACGTTGCCCAAGCGAGTCCGTCATAACTGTTACGGGCGAGCTTTTGGCGCGCGATAAAGAAGCCATTAATGCAGACATTCCAACAGGTGAAGTTGAGCTGCGCGTTGATGTATTCCTGATTGAAAGCGCCGCCGACCCGCTGCCGCTGCCAGTCTTTGGCGAGCAGGATTATCCTGAAGAGATTCGTCTCAAGCACCGTTATCTCGATTTACGCCGTGAGAAGCTGCATAAAAATATTAT
>CAZFWZ010000067.1:0-15308 GCA_964522765.1 uncultured Caulobacterales bacterium
GTCCGCGCCGCCGCTCTTGATGTGTTTGCGGTTGAGCCAGCCAAAGAACATCAACTATTTGGGACGCCAAACTTCATAGCAACGCCTCACCTCGGCGCTTCAACAATCGAAGCGCAAGAAAATGTAGCCGTTCAAGTTGCAGAACAAATGGCAGATTATCTTCTTACAGGCGCTGTGTCTAACGCCCTCAACACGCCGTCCATCTCAGCAGAAGAAGCCCCTCGCCTTAAACCATTTGTCGATCTTGCTGATAAGCTAGGCTGCCTTATGGGGCAACTTTTACATGAACCCGCTAAGACAATTGAACTAACGTATAAAGGCTCTGTTGCAGCACTTAACACTAAGCCTATGACGGCTGCCACCCTCGCGGGTATGCTCAAAGTTGCCATGCCTGATGCCAATATGGTCAACGCGCCTGTGTTGGCACAAGACCGCGGCATTGAAGTCAAAGAAAGCCTGGTCAATCAAGCCGAGCGAGCTGAAAGCCTCATCCGCATTATGGTTGAGACGAAAACACGTAAGTTTGCTGTTGTTGGCACCATTTATCGCGGGGAACCTCGCATCGTGCGCCTATTTGGCGTTCAAATGGACGCGGCCTTCTCTGAGCATATGCTCTATGTACGTAATGATGACCGTCCTGGCTTCATCGGTAAGCTCGGCAATGTGCTCGGCGAAGCGGGCGTAAATATCGCAACCTTCAGCCTCGGCCGGATGACAGAAGGCGGCGAAGCTGTCTGCCTCATCGCCGTTGACGCCGTCGTCAACGAAGCCACACGCGATGCAATCCGCAAGATCGACCATGTGAAAATTGTAGATTTTGTGAGCCTATAACCTCACTTAAAAGCAAAATAAAAGCCGCTTCGCTAACCTGGAGCGGCTTTTTTAATAGGTGCATTCATTTTCTTTTTAAGGCGTATTAAGTCATAGGATGAAACGTTCGCTTCATGATTTTGCGTTAACTTGTCATGAGCTTTGCACTCCGCTAATTGATACAATAATTGCCTTAAGGACCATGAAACAATGCTACCAAACTTTAAAAGCCAAACTAAAAACTTAGACGGAATTTTAAACGCATTATTTTTAGCGTCACAAGAGATTTATAGTGAACTAAAAAAAGGCTCTGGCTTAAAATTCGTCGAGACAAGTAATGAAACCGGCGACGCTCAAATCGGGCTGGATATTATTGCTGATGACGCTTTCTTTAAGCACTTAACCGCTGCAGGTAACGTAAAATACGTTGTGTCCGAAGAAAGACCCGACATGGACAAAATTTCTGATGGACAGTACAGCATTGCCCTTGATCCTCTAGATGGATCCAAAGCCGCTTTAGTCGGTATTCCCTCTGGCGCGATATTTGGCGTATTTAAATCGGTTGAAACCGAACATGATTTAAATGGCGACAATATTGTGTCTGGAGGGTTCTTTGTTTTTGGGATGCATTTAGAAGCTTATTTTGCTGTCGACGGCAAAGTCTTCAAAGGCATTTATGATGAAAACAAGTCCAGCTGGAACATTATTCCCATAGACACGACAATGCCGACAACACGTTTTTGCGCGGTCAATGCGTCCAATTTGACCCTCTGGCCAGAATGGTTTCGGGCGCATTATATGAGTTTGCTCGATACGGATGGAGGGAAACAAAAACCTTATAATATGCGCTGGTATGGATCTATGGTGTCTGAGATTAAACGCCTCATCATAGAAGGCGGTCTTTTCGCCTATCCTGGCGATGCCCGTCCAGGATATGAGAACGGGCATCTGCGTCTTGTATATGAAGCGATTCCGATGGCCTTCCTCGTCAAAGCCATGGGCGGAGCTTCGACGAATGGCGATATGCCTATATTAGAGGTTCCGGTCGAAGGACGGCATCAACAGACACCTGTCTTCATAGGCGAGAAAGATAAGATTGCGGCGCTACAAGCTGCGAAGCAAATGTCTTAAAGATAACCAAATGGCACGATTTACGACACTTTAAGACAGCCTCGTCTTTTGTAATAAGCCGTGAATAACTCTGTTTTTAGATTCGCCATGGCCCTCAAAATTCGCTAAGACCTATAAAAGTCTGGGAATAAGATTCTTAAGGCGTGAGGCCACCCCTCGCGCCTTTATTGTGTCCGACTTCCGCCAAAATAAAATAAGGCTTTGTCATGGGTAATGTTGTTGTTGTGGGCTCCCAATGGGGTGATGAAGGCAAAGGCAAAATTGTCGACTGGCTTTCCAATCGCGCTGATGTTGTTGTGCGGTTCCAAGGCGGTCATAATGCGGGCCATACGCTCGTCGTTGACGGCACAACCTATAAGCTTTCCCTCCTTCCCTCCGGCGTTGTGCGCGGCGGCAAGCTGTCCGTTATAGGCAATGGCGTTGTGTTTGACCCTTGGGCTTTCCTCTCCGAGGTAGACCGCATCAAAGGGCAAGGCATTAAAATCTCGCCTGACAATCTGCTAATTTCCGAAAGCGCGCCGCTTATCTTGCCTATCCATAGCGAGCTTGACGGCATTCGCGAGAACCGCGTCGACGGCATAAAAATCGGCACGACAAAACGCGGCATTGGCCCGGCTTATGAAGACAAAGTCGCGCGCCGCGCCATCCGCATTTGCGATTTGGCCGACCCAGAGCATCTGATGGCACGCCTTGAAAATCTGCTGCATCACCATAATGCGCTGCGCCGAGGTCTTGGTCACCCCGAAACGAATACGAAAGATCTCTATGACAAGCTCATGGAAATAGCGCCAAAAATCTTACCTTTCATGTCACCCGTCTGGCACGCTCTTGAAGAAGCGCAGCGGACCGAAAAGAGAATCTTATTTGAAGGCGCTCAAGGCGCTATGCTGGACATTGACCACGGGACTTATCCTTTCGTCACAAGCTCAAACACCATCGCAGGTCAAGCCGCAGCAGGGTCTGGCATGGGCCCGCGCGCGCTTAACTATATTCTGGGCATTACCAAAGCCTACACGACGCGCGTCGGCGAAGGTCCCTTCCCGACTGAACTTACAGATGATATCGGACAGCGCCTTGGAAAACGCGGCCATGAATTTGGCACTGTGACAGGCCGCCAGAGACGCTGCGGCTGGTTCGACGCCGTCATGGTCCGCCAAGCCATTGTCACGGGCGGAATCACAGGCATTGCTCTCACTAAGCTTGACGTACTTGACGGCTTTGCAGAGCTGAAAATTTGTATCGGCTATAAGCTTGACGGTAAAATTATTCGCCGCCTACCTGCTGGGACAGCCGCCCAAGCCGCCGTAGAGCCGATTTATGAGTCCATGCCGGGATGGCAAGGCAGCACGCGCGGCGCGCGCTCTTGGGCTGACCTGCCTGCCGAAGCCGTGAAATACGTTCGCCACATCGAGGAGCTTATCGGCTGCCCTGTTGGCATGGTGTCCACCTCGCCCGAACGCGAAGATGTCATCCTTATGCGCGACCCATTTAAAGCGTCTGCGTAATAAAACGTTAACCGTGTTTGCAGTTTAAGCTGCACCCTTAACGCGCCCTTATATTTGGCATGATAGCTCTACTCCCTACATAATGGGGTTGGGAAATGCACGTATCTTTCAGACATATCGGACTGGCTGTCATAGCCCTTAGCCTTGGCGCATGTGCGGACTACAAAATTGACCCGAATGTGTTTTACGGCGACCTAAGCGAAGCCGAACAGACGAAATATATGGCGACAGTTGTAGCAGCGATGAACGCGGTTGATAAAAGCGCGGTCACAACAGGGGATACGCAGCGCGACGTCATCACGACCACAGGCACTTATCCAAAGGTTGTCTCGCCGCAGCAGCTCAAGAAAGCTAGCGCCGCAATTTCAAAAATAAACGCAGAAAATCCTGCGTGTTATCGCCCTGAAATAACCGCCCTTACCCGATATGGTATTGGCTATCAGGAGATCATGAAAGACCTGAACGGCACTGTGGTGTATCAAAGCGAGCTATGCGAAGGGGCGACATTTGCTCCGCGTCCTTACGGCGAGCAGACGGAAGAGCAGCAAGAGATTTCATTGACTGAAATTGCTAAAAGATTAGAAGCCACAACTAAGAGCCAGGTCTTAAACCCCAATTCGAATTCCGCCATAAGTTACACAAGCGATTCTGTGAAAGACGCCATTTACGGCAAACTCAGTTTCAAAACGAAACTTTCAACGAAAACCACAAAATTATTTGAAGCTGAGTTTAATCAAATTAACGGCGACCGAAAAGTCTGCACAGGTGCAGACGTTAAAAAGCTTAACGAGAATGGCATCCACTTTGAATATAGAATAGTCGACCACCGCGGTAAAAACATCGTCACGCCTTGGATATGCCCAGCCAAAAATTCCGCGGCCCTAACCCCCGCGCCAAAATTGCGTGGGCAAACCGCGAGTCGTTAACGGCTAATATATGATTTCCAATTGACCGACTCGGCTCCGCTTGCGAGGGCGAAATATGACGACTCATTCTCTTGATTCTGCAACTGCGTCTGAACGCGAAGGCCTGTCTTGGCCTGCGCTACTTTCTGTGTCTTTTATTCTCGTGCTGATTTGGGGTACGGCTTATACAATGATTGGCGTGGGCGTAAAGCATATGTCCCCTATTTGGCTTGTCGCCTACCGCCTTGTTATTGGCGCGGGCTTAGTCACGGGGTTCGCCCTTACGCGCGGTCAGAGGTTTCCGAAATTATCAGACGTGCGCTGGCGTTGGTATTTAATGCTGGGCATAACAGGGTCTGTGCTGCCGTTCTTTCTTATCTCGACAGGACAGGTCAAAGTCGATAGCGGCATCGCCTCTATCATCGTCGGCGCAATGCCAATATTGACGATTTTACTCGCGCATTATTTTGCAGACGAACCTCTGACTCCAATGAAAATGCTTGGCTTTTTTATTGGCTTTCTAGGCATCGTTATTTTGTTTTTGCCCGATGATTTCTCCCTCGCCTTAATTGGCGACTGGAAATCCCAACTTCTTATTGTCGGCGGCGCAGTGTGTTACGCTTTCACCACAGTCTTTGCCAAGCGCGCGCCGAAAACGCAGTCTGCCATTGGCGCGTCTATGATGCTGATATGCGCCGCAGTGATCGGCGTCATAGCTGCACTTTTCACGGGGCTGCCTAGCCAATCGCCCGCCATGATGGGACATCTCATGGCGTGGGGTTTGGGTATAGGCTCAACAGGTATTGCGACCGTGCTTTACCTTTGGGTGATCGAGAAAACAGGCCCGACCATGCTCGCGAAAATCAACTATTTCACGCCTGTTGTTTCGGTTATATTTGGAGTTTGGCTACTTAACGAACCCTTCACAATGCGTGTCTTCATCAGCTTTGCGGTTATCATCCTTGGTATTGTGATTGCGCGCAAAAAAGCTAATCCGTCTTAAAGCCTTTCAGCACGGCAAAGGGGCTTTTGGGTTTCTCTGCCTCTTCTGGCGCAGGCGCGTCTTTATCTGATAAATCTGCTAGTCCGTGATTAAGCGGACCATTACCTTTGCCAAATTTGGGCGCAGTGCGGATGGCTTCAAAGACATATTCGCGCGCGGTCTCAACGGCGGTCTCTAAAGGCTCGCCCAGAGCCATAGCCGCCGCTACGGCGCTTGCGAGTGTGCAGCCCGTGCCGTGCGTGTGACGCGTATAAAGGCGCGGGCCAGACATGATTTGATTACCCTCTTCGGTTACGAGCACATCGACAATAGATTTCATGTCCAAATGCCCGCCCTTCATCAGCGCCGCGTAAGCTCCCATCTCTAGCAGTTTTTCACCTGCCGCAATAAGCTCTTCGGCGTCGCTAACAGGCAAGCCCGTCAGCAAAGCGGCTTCGGGAGCATTGGGCGTGATAACATCGCAAAGCGGGACGAGTTTTTCGCGCATGAGCGCCACCGCCTCAGGCTCGAGCAGATTATCGCCAGAGGTCGCAATCATAACAGGGTCAAGCACGATATACGCGTCTGTATCCTCAAGCTCCTCGGCCACAACATTGATAATGTCCGCGGTAGCGAGCATACCCAGCTTAATGACATCCGCGCCAATATCATCCAAAGCCGCACGGATTTGCGCGCGTACAAGCGCGGCAGGCATGACCTCAACAGCCTGAACGCCCTGCGTATCTTGCACCGTCACAGCGGTCAGAGCCGTCATGCTATAAGCGCCGTAAGCCGCGCAGGTTTTGATATCGGCTTGGATGCCTGCCCCGCCGGAAGAGTCGCTCCCCGCAATGATGAGCACACGGCCACGGGTTTCGGTAGAGAGTTCGGTTTCAATTTCGTCAGTCGTCATTTCGTATCCTTTATAGCGGCCCAAACACGCACCGCCTGCACCGTTTCAGCCACATCATGCACGCGCAGTATATCCGCGCCGGCCTGCATAGACCAGAGGGCGGCGGCGAGGCTCCCTGCAAGGCGCCGTTCGGCTGTGCTGCCGTCTATGCGGCCGATGAAGCTCTTACGAGATGCGCCCATGAGGATGGGGCAACCAAGGGATTTGAACTCTGATAGGCGGTTTAAAATAGCGAGGTTATCCTCTTGGCGTTTTCCAAACCCAATGCCGGGATCAATGCTGATGTTCTTTCGGTCGACCCCTGCAAATTCGAGCGCGTCGAGGCGCTTTGCGAGATAGTCTTTAATCTCAAACACCGCGTCGCCGTAAACGGGATTGTCTTGCATATCCTCAGGCCGGCCTTGCGCATGCATGATGATAACGGGGCAGCCAAGCTCTGCGGCTAGGCCTTCGGATTTGGGACTAAAGGTAAGCGCGCTGACATCGTTCCAGATATCCGCCCCTGCAAGAATAGCCGCTTCGGCGACTTCCGGCTTGCGCGTATCAATGGATATGACAGGGTCCTGCGCATAATCGCGTGTGGCTTCGCGCAGCGCAGCAATGACAGGAACCGTACGGCGAATTTCCTCTTTGACCGTAACTTCCACCGCGCCGGGGCGTGTGCTCTCCCCGCCAATGTCAATGATATCCGCGCCCTCTTCCATCAACCGCAAAGCCGCTTTCACAGCGCGGTCTAAATCCGCATTGCGTCCGCCGTCGGAAAAACTATCCGGCGTCACGTTAAGAATTCCCATAATTTGAGTTTTAGACATATGGCTGCTTTAACAAAAATGCCCCCAGAAGGGGGCATTTAAATTCGGTTATTTACGCCTCTGGCTGAGCATCGCCAAGCGGTTTGGGTTTACCCGTAAGCGGGACAGCCGAAACGCTTGGGCGCTTATTCAGTCCATCAGGACGCTTGGGCTTAATACCGTCTGACAGAAGCACTGTAATTTCGTCGCCAGAGAGCGTTTCATATTCAAGAAGCGCTTCGGATAGGGCGACCCAATCCTTCTTCTTTTTCTTAAGGACTTTCACCGCTGTTTCATGTGCTTCGGTGACAAAGCGTTTAATCTCGCTTTCAATCAAAGCGGCTGTTTCGGGCGAAATAGATGAGCCTCGGCCAATGCCAGATGTGAAAGTGCTTTGATCCGTATCTTTATAAGCAATCGGGCCAATGGCATCTGATAGACCCCATTCCGTTACCATAGCGGTGGCGATACGTGTGACTTGCTCAATATCAGAGCTGGCACCTGAGGTGACTTTATCATAGCCGAACTTGATCTCTTCGGCCGCGCGGCCGCCCATCGCCATCGCCATACGCGCTATCATTTCCTCGCGGCTTTGCGAGATTTGATCGCGCTCTGGCATATATTGCACCATACCCAGCGCACGCCCACGCGGAATAATGGTCGCTTTATGAATAGGCAGACTACCCGGCATATTCAGGCCAACAATCGCGTGACCCGCTTCGTGATAGGCCGTCATTTGCTTTTCTTCTTCAGTCATCGCCAGCGTGCGGCGTTCCGCGCCCATCATGACTTTGTCGCGCGCGTCTTCAAATTCGCGCATGGTGATTTTCAGTTTATTACGGCGCGCTGCAAGAAGAGCCGCTTCATTGGCCAGGTTAGCTAGGTCCGCACCAGAGAAACCGGGCGTACCGCGCGCAATGTATTTAATATCCACAGCGGCTCCAATGGGCTTACCTTTAAGGTGAACCTCAATAATTTTTTCGCGGCCCGCAATATCAGGATATGGAACTTCGATTTGACGGTCAAAACGGCCTGGGCGCAGAAGCGCTTTATCGAGAACGTCGGGACGGTTTGTCGCCGCAATGATAATCACGCCTTCTTGGCCGTCAAAGCCGTCCATCTCGACGAGGAGTTGGTTGAGCGTTTGCTCGCGTTCTTCATGGCCGCCTGATGTGCCCACACCGCGGTGACGGCCAACAGCATCAATCTCGTCAATGAAGATAATGCACGGCGCATTCTTGCGGGCATCAGCAAACATATCGCGCACACGAGACGCACCTACGCCGACAAACATGTCAACAAAGTCAGAGCCTGAGATTGTAAAGAACGGGACGCCCGCCTCACCCGCAACAGCGCGGGCCAAAAGCGTTTTACCTGTACCAGGAGGGCCCACAAGAAGCGCGCCCGTTGGAATTTTTGCGCCAAGACGCGTAAAGCGCGTGCTATCTTGTAGGAACTCAACAACTTCTTTGAGATCTTCTTTCGCAGCTTCAACGCCGGCCACATCATCAAATGTAACTTTACCCGCCATTTCCGTCAGCAATTTAGCTTTGGATTTACCAAAGCTCATCGCGCCCCCGCGCCCGCCGCCCTGCATAGAGCGCATGAAGAAGATGGCTATACCAATAAATAGAACAAGCGGAAGCAGCGAAAATAAAAGATTGGCAACCGCACTAGGCTTTTTAATCGGCGTGAAATCAATCGGCACATTTGCTTCAGTCAGCTTTTCTGTGAGCAAATCGCTATACTGCGGAACATTAGCCGTTACGACTTTTCCGTCATTATTTTTTCCCGTCGCCAGACCTGCTTGATTATCAATCTTCACGTCTGTGATTTGACCCGACAAAGCGGACTGAGAAAACTCAGAATAGGTCACTTCATTGGTAGTCGCCGTATTCATAGAATTTTGCGTCATAGTCATCATCACGAGGAACATAGTGACAACGATGGCCCACATAACGTAATTGCGTGTCTTCGGATTCATAACGGCTCTTTCATCTTGAACGGGTCGATTTTCTTATACTAACAGATAGGGCGCGAAGTCCTAATGTGGAAGGGGTAATCCCTTATATTTTACATACGTTTCAACTTGTTAATCGGGTTTAGGGATTACTGCCAGTAAACTCTCTCTCAAGACGTGGCAAAACAGTGCTTTTCACCTGATTGTGATGGTCTCCGTTAACATCATATGGACCAATGCCGATAATTTCATCGCCGCGCGTCCAGAGAGGTAAGCCCGCGCGGGCTCGCGCGGGACACAACATAATGGCCGTTTTTAAAGGCTTTGGCGCATCAATCCATAGCTCGCCCGTTGGCAAAACCTCTCCATACCCTTCTATCCAAAACCGTCCATCCCACAAAATTCGGCCATTAAAGGACGTTTTCGTAAGCGCTGCCACACCATCGCGGCCCAGCGCGACGACAGGATCACGTGTCATGAGCCACCCTTTTTTATTAGCTGAAATAATGACTCCGCCGAGAGAGGAGCTGGTAAATTTTGGTGCCATCATAGCCTGTCTAAGCCGCGAGAGCGCCTCGCCTCGCGGGTTATCATCCGTGCCAGATACTGCGCAAATAAGACGCGCGAGAAGCTGGCGCGGCGGAAGTGATAGTAAATAAACATTGCCAAATTCATCCACTGAGACGCTGCGTTTAAATTCATGTTTCAAGCGGTCCACTTCTTGCGTGCGCGCCGCTTGCATATCGCAGGAAAGATGAAGCATATCACGCTTTAGCCATGGTTTTGCTTTGAGCTCATCTCTCGCGCGGATACGTGCAAAACCGCGGTTTTCATTGGAAGGATCATCCATAAAGCTCAGTTTATGAACGTCCAAATATTGTCTAATATCCGCCCGCGAGGCGCCAAGCATGGGCCGGACAATTTCAACCTCGGCCAGTTCTGGCCATAAGGGCGATGGGGTAAGCACATCCATCGCGGCTCCACCGCGCCAATTTCCGCCTGCTCGTAGCCGCATCAACACCGTTTCAGCTTGGTCATCTTCCGTGTGACCCGTTAGAAGATAACGTAATCTCGCCGCGCGGCAAGCCTGCCCCAAAAGATGGTATCGGGCACGGCGCGCCTTAGCTTGCAAGCCGCTTTGGATAGGTTCAGGAGACCATCTCAGGGTATGGGCCTGCAGCCCAAGCCCTTCAGCGAAACGTTTGGCTTCAGTCGCTTCGCGCGCGGAGCCTCTCCGCAGGCCATGATCAACAATCAAAACAAGTGGGTTTTTCTCACGCAAAGCATAAAGCAATGCCGTGCTATCGCCGCCGCCGGAATAAGCGATTGCGAAGGGATCATCGGGAATGGCCGTCGTGTTAAGCGCTAAGTCCATAAAGGCTTATAGCGCTCAAAACTGCACCGCAAAGGCTTAACAACCGGTACGGTCGCTCTCAAGACGAGCTTTTTCGAGCACGTCAGCAGAAGCATTCGGATATTGCGATGTCAAGCTTCCCAGCGCGTTACAAGCTTCGGTTTTATTGCCAAGCTCACGCATAGTCGCCGCAAGTCCAACCATCGCTTTGGGCGCCATAACGCCTTGCGGGTCTTTACGCATAGAAGAAATATAAGCGTCAGCCGCATCCGCATAACCTCCCCGCACGAAATAGCTCTCGCCAAGCCAGAAGCTCACCTCACCTGAATCTGGCGCGTCAGGGTTTATGTCTAAATATTGTTTAAAAGCCGTTTGAGCCCCTGAAAAATCACCTTCAGACAATTTTGTTTTCCCAAGGTCTGGAAGATCTCCGACATTATTGCCTTTGTATTGTTGAGCGGAGATGACTTGTTCGCCAAAAGACGGTGCCGGCGACACGGCGTTGGGTTGGCCTGCCGACGACGTCCCGCCAGGCGCAAAATAAGGGTCACCGGTTACAGTTGCCGAATAAGGCGACGCATAAGTTTGAGATGAGACAGGCTGAGTTTCACGCGATACAAGGTCGGCCGCATCAAGATGGGATTGCATTCGGCTAGCCAAGGCGGACAAGCCCTCCAAGTTCGAAAATTTACTTTCCATGCCCTGTATGTCCGTGCGCAACTGATCTCGTTCAAAGCGCAAGCGTTCGACTTCACCTGTCAAAGTACGCATGTTTTCTTCTAGCGCGTCCATGCGCTGCATCAAACGTTCTGCAGCTGGATCGCCCGTCAACATCCGGCTTTCGAGGCGTTCTATTTTTTGCATCATCAGCTGATCTTGAGCGACCATTTCTTTTTTGCTCTGCGCGGTAGCGGGTTGCGCCATGAGCAAAACTAAAGCGGACGTGACGAAGGTACGAGACACTACAGACATGAAAACTCCAAACTTATAACCCTTAAAACAGGGCTCTGAGGTATTGAACTCAATTATAACGGCAAGACTATGGCACGTCCTATTAAATCACAGTTAAGGTGTTTAATCAGATATTACCTTCATTTCATAAAAAACGCCGTAAACTCGTACGGCATTTTTTAAGTCTGCGGTGGTTAAAGTTTAACCAACAGCGCCGCTGATAACATTTGTATGCCCGTTACGATTTCGAGCCCAACCGGCTTCCGAAGACCGAGCATCAATCGGACGCTCTTTTCCATAAGACACAGTCGTCAAGCGCCGGCTCGCGACACCTTGCCCAACGAGAAAGGCTTTAACGCTTTCCGCACGGCGTGCGGCAAGTGCAAGGTTATACTCGCGGGTTCCGCGTTCATCTGCATTACCTTCAACAACCGCATTGACGTTACCATATTGGTTCAGCCACGTCGCTTGAGCGCGTAAGTTGTCTATGGCACTCGGCGTAAGCGTATACTGATTATATCCAAAATAAATTCGGGCATCGCCGCCAGCTTGATAGATAAAGTCCTCAACAGAGCCAGGAATTGGAAGATTTGGATCTAAGGCTGGGGCTTGTATGACTTGCTGTACAGGCGGCGGCTGAACAGCAGCGGCTTGTGGAACAGGATCAGGCTGGAAAACTTGCGGCGGCGCGGTCGCGACAGGGGTATTCTCAACTATCTCGGGTTTGCTCGCGCACGCACTCATCATAGCAGTCGCTGTCAGCAGAAGTATTAGTTTTTTTGTCATAATCTGTCCTCTTTGCACCCATCGGTAGATGTTAACTTTCTGGCAGTTAAGCGGTTACTCGGCCATAATTCAAGGGCTTAGCACCCAAACCAGCTAAACTTTTCGTTATTCCCCTGAGACAGCCATTTAGCTAAAGTGATATCACTTTAGCTAAAGATAAAGTAAAAACGGGCAAAAATAAGGCTCACAATTATATTCCATGCCTGAATTTTTAAAATTATGGCAATAAGGGCGACCAAGCAGGATCAGAGGCAGAGCCAGGCGTTGGGACCCGGCGCAGATTTGTGCCTGTCAAATCAACAGACCAAACTTCATTTTTACCGCTCCGCCCGCGTGTTTCCCGAGAGAAAAGTATAACGCGTCCATTAGGTGACCATGTCGGCCCCTCATCAAGATAGCTTTCGGTCAACAAACGCTCACCCGTGCCATCCGTATTCATGACGCCGATGTGAAACTTACCGCCCGTACTTTTAACAAAGGCTATTTTATCGCCGCGCGGTGACCAAACAGGAGCATTATAGCGACCATCACCAAAGCTGATGCGTTTCGTATTACGGCCATCCGCATTCATTGTATAAATTTGCGGTGAGCCGCCGCGATCACTGTTAAATGCAATCCGCTTCCCATCAGGTGAATAGCTTGCCGAAACATCAATTCCAGGATTAGTTGTGAGCTGTGTTGTTGAGCGCGAGCGCAAGTCCATCGCATAAATATCGCTATTCCCGCCCTTCGCCAAAGTTAATACCATCGTATTCCCATCAGGTGAAAAGCGCGGCGCGAATGTCATACCAGGAAAGCTGCCAAGCAGCTCTCGCCGTCCCGTCTCTATTTCAAGCAAATAAATCGCCGGCACAACGTTTTCATAACTCATATAAGTAATCTTTTGCGAGTTTGGCGAGAAACGCGGCGTGATAACGGTGCTGGGTCCGGTTAAAAGAAACTGCGGATTAGCCCCATCCTGATCCATAATAGCGAGGCGCTTTTTACGATCCGTTTTCGGACCACTTTCGTCAATGAAGACAACACGGCTATCGAAATAACCGCTTTCACCCGTCAACTGGCTATAGATAGCGTCGGAGACTTTATGTGCCATACGCCGCCAATTATCAGGCGTCGCAGCAAGGCGAAGGCCAGAGAGCTGCTCACCGCCAAAAATATCCCAAAGTCGAAACTCAACCCGCATACGCGAGTCGGATTCCATCACAATACGCCCAGACACTAGGGCTTCTGATTTTATAACGCGCCAATCCGCATAAGTAGGCGCGTAATCAATATTAGCCTGTTTTTCGATAAAGCTATTTGGGTCAAGCGAGCGAAATAGGCCTGAGCGCTCAAGGTCAGCCCGCACAACTTCGGCAAGGTCACGTCCAATTTGCTGCCCTTGGGCCGTGGTTGAGATAAAGTCAGGCACAGCGATAGGGGTTGGATCGATATTACCTTGAGTAATATCAATTGACAGCTGCGCATGAGCCGATGTTGTCAGCCCTCCGGCTGTAAGTGCGAGTGTTAAAATCAAACCTCGAAATAAAGACATCATATTTGTTTCCACATTTTATAGCATCAGCAGCACTGCAGACACGCTTGCATAGGCATTAGGGCTAAGCTTTAGTTTTAAGCCCTAGGCCTGAAGCTTAGAGTCATATCCTTCCAACCGCTATAGTTTTCAGCAGGTAGAAAATCATAGGGTTCGCATTTCTTTATAGCAGCAGCGGCGCGTTGCCGCGCAACAGCCGCATAGGGGCCGCTACCTGTCTCGCCGAGCAACTCAACCTTTTCCACATAACCATCTGGCAATAGGCGCAATCGGAACTGGACGACAAGTGTTTCTGGATCGACAGCGTCCCGGCTCTCACGCCAACAGCGCATCATTTCCGTCTGTAGCTTATCCAGAAGACTCACTGAAAGGCCTGTCCCCTCACCGCTGGCGGTGCGCGATATATCGGCATATTCATAGACGTTTTTCTCAGACTGTAGCGCAATTTGCTGGTTTTTCTCAGGCGCGGCATCTCGAGTTCGGTTCACGATATCGGACAGCGCGTCCAAATCGAAAGCCGGCTTTTCTGGCGGTTTGGGCGTCTCATCTTTTGGCTTTTCAACTTCAATCTCTTCTACTTCAGCCTTTTTAATCGGTTCCGGCTCTGGCTCTGGCGGTTTTTCAGTTGTGTCCTCTTGACGTTTTTCAACAACGTCTGACTCGACCTCAGCGTTTTCCATAGGTGCTTCAAGCTGCATAGGCTCTTCAGGCTCTGGTATAAGATCTTTTGGTTTTGGCTGTTTCACGGCTGCGCTAATATTGGTAAATTCTGACAATGTCAGCACTTCAACAGCCACAATATTCCCCTCATCTAGCGCCGGAATATTGCGGCCAAATATAAAAATCCCACCCGCAAGAAATAGTCCATGCGCCATTATAGATATGGGAAGGCCAAAGCGCATTATTTCGACACAGGATCCGTAACGAGACCGAGATTAGAATATCCCGCTGCATTAACACGCGCCATAACCTTCATCACCGAGCCGTAATCCGACGCATTGTCCCCGCGAAGATAAATACGCTCTTCATAGCCGTTTTGCGCAATCGCAGTTAGCCGCGTGACGATATCGTCTAGACTGACTTCGGTTTCTTGTAGAAAAACCTTGCCCTCTTTGTCGACTGTAATCGTAATAGGCTCGCTTTCGGACGGTAGTGATTTAGCGTCTGTTTTTGGAAGTTCCACAGGTACACCCACAGATAAAAGCGGAGCTGCAACCATAAAGACAATCAGCAGCACAAGCATAACATCCACCAGCGGCGTGACGTTAATTTCGGCATTAAGTTTTGAACGGCGGCTACGGCGGCGACCACCTCTGCCGCCCGCTCGGCCTGTTGTGCCTATGGCCATAGCTACGCACCTTTGCCGAGTTTACGCGACAAAATAGCCGAGAGCTCATCGGCGTAACCCTCGAGCCGAGCGGCATATTTATCAAGGTCATTGGAAAATTTATTGTAGAATATAACGGCGGGAATAGCGGCTATCAGGCCGAGTGCCGTCGCGAAAAGTGCTTCAGCAATACCTGGGGCAACGACCGAGAGGTTTGTGTTTTGCGATGCAGCAATTGCGCGAAACGCGTTCATAATACCCCAGACTGTCCCGAACAATCCGATAAATACAGACGCTGAACCAATTGTCGCGAGCACCGACATCCCGCGTTCAGCCTTGGCAAGTTCGCGGTTAACAAC
>CAZFWZ010000068.1:0-14987 GCA_964522765.1 uncultured Caulobacterales bacterium
GCCCGAGACCGCATCGCGCTCTAGTCCACCGAGAAACAGATTACCTAATCCGCCCCACCATCCATTCGCGCCGCCAAAAGCAATGGAATATCCCGCAAAGACCCAAACAATCGAAGCGAGCGCCGCGATTGCGTAGACTTTCATCAAGACCGACAGATAGTTTTTCGCCCGTACAAGACCACCGTAAAATAGAGCCAAACCCGGAAGGGACATAAATAAGACCAAGGCCGTCGCCGTTAAAATCCAAGCTGTATCACCCGCAGAGACGACAGCGTCTTGTGCCTGAGCCGCAGGCGCGGCCAATAGAGCAAGACCCGCAGGCATGGCGGCCCGTTTAAAAACTGAAATCATCACTATTCCCCTAGCTGTTACTCAAGCGCTCTTTTGAACATCTTGTGAACTGTTAGGTAATGCGGGAGCTGAGCAAGCGAAAATGAGACCCTCTAGCAAAGTGTTAAGAACAGGTGAGCGCCCAAAATTTCAACGCAAAAACCCCCGCTTTGCACATTTCATGTGCTCAGCAGAGGTTTGCAATTGAGCCGCGCCCCAACAAAAAGGCGCGGTAATGCTGGCCCTAAGCGTTTACGAATTCAGGGTAAGATGGAATACCAACTTCCGCTTGGTCAAGACCGATATATTCGTCCTCTTCGCTGATGCGAATACCGATTGTCATCTTAATGGCAAGCCAGATAATGAAACTGGCAATCATTGTGAAGGCGCCGATTGAGACGACACCAATGAACTGCGTAACAAAGCTTGTGTCACTATTTGAAGCCGGAACAATCAGTGTCCCAAAAATACCAGCAAGAAGGTGAACTGGAATCGCGCCGACAACATCGTCAATCTTAAGCTTATCAAGAAGCGGGACTGCGAAGACAACAATTGCGCCGCCCACAGACCCGATAAGAACAGAGCCCAAAGCGCTTGGCATGAGCGGCTCGGCCGTAATGGCCACAAGACCCGCAAGCGCGCCGTTAAGCGCCATCGTGACATCCATCTTCTTATAAATAAGCTGCGTGAGGATGACCGCTGTGACAACGCCGCCGCAAGCTGCGAGATTTGTATTGGCGAAAATCTTAGAGACATCTGCTGCATCAGAAATAGTACCGAAGGCAAGCTGCGAGGCGCCGTTAAAGCCAAACCAACCCATCCAAAGAATGAATGTACCCAGCGTAGCGAGTGGGATTGAACTGCCTAGCATAGGCTGAACTTTTCCGTCCTTGCCATATTTACCCGCACGCGCTCCGAGAAGGATAGCGCCCGCAAGAGCCGCCCAGCCGCCCACGGAGTGAACAAGTGTTGAACCCGCAAAGTCAGAGAAACCCATTTCAGAGAGCCAACCTGCGCCCCACTGCCAAGACCCTGTGATGGGGTAAAGAATACCTGTCAACAAAGCGACAAAGATAATGAAAGGCCAGAATTTAATACGCTCAGCGAGTGTACCTGACACGATAGAGGCTGTGGTCGCGCAGAACACCATTTGGAAAAACCAATCAGAAGCGACAGAATAATCACCGCCTTCGGATGCCCCTGCTGCAGGCCAACTATAAGCCCCAAAGCTGCCCATAAAGCCGCCATCAACACCTGTATACATAAGGTTATAGCCAACGACCCAGTACATAAGTCCCGCGACGGAATAAAGCGTGATATTTTTCAAGCACTGCATGGACACGTTTTTCGAGCGCACAAGCCCCGCCTCAAGCATGGCAAAGCCGGCCGCCATCCACATAACCAAAATGCCGCCCAAAAGGAATAACAGTGTCGTGAAGATGAAATTATCATTCGCCGCATTTTGAGCGACTTGCGCCGCCAAATCAGCATCTTGGGCAAAAGCCCCTGTTGCAAGCGCGCTAACGCCCGCAGTAATAGCGGCACTTAAACCCAGCCGCTTTATTTTCGTGTTCATATAGGACATGAAACTCCCTCCGGTTCTAAAAATCTGTATGGGTTTGGCGTTGATTTCACTGATTGCCGAGTCCAAATAGAGTGCAGATTAGGGGCAAAAGGAACACGTCCTAATTCTGTGCATGTTTTTGCAAAAAATGCCTTGTTCCTGTGCGAAGGCTTAAATGACCCATATGATTTTTAAGATTTTAACGCTCCCGCAATGGGAAACTTTGCAGGCCACGCACGAATTTAAGGGTAGCCCTGATGATAAACGCGACGGTTTTGTGCATCTTTCAATGGGCGCTCAAATTCAAGGCACGCTGGATAAGCATTATAGCTTTGCCAAGACGGGTGGAGATGACCTTGTGGTCGCGGCTTTTGAGCCTAGTGCCTTTGGCGACACGCTAAAATATGAAGTCTCGCGCGGCGGTGAAAAATTTCCACACCTTTACGCACCCCTGCCCCTCTCGGCGTTGACCAATCACTGGGTCTTGAAGCAAAGCCCAAATGACGGTTATGAACTGCCAGATATTATAACTGAGATAAATTAGATGAGCCTATTTTACAAACTCGGCACAGCCGTCCTGCGCAACCTCCCTGCAGAGACCGCGCATAATACGACGATTAAAGCCCTCGCCTCAGGCCTTGGCCCCGCCGCCAAGTCAGTGCCTAGCCCAATGCTTGCAACTGTTATTGGCGGGCTGACCTTCCCAAACCCCGTCGGTCTTGCGGCAGGTTTTGATAAAAACGCACAAGTACCAGACGCTATGCTGCGCGCCGGTTTTGGTTTTACCGAGTGCGGTACAGTTACGCCGCGGCCACAAGCGGGTAATCCCAAGCCGCGTTTGTTTCGCCTGACAGAAGATGAAGCCGTGATAAACCGTATGGGCTTTAATAATGGCGGACTTGATATTTTCGCGCAACGTATGGAAGCCCGTAAACACAAACACGGAATTGTCGGCGCGAATCTTGGCGCGAATAAAGACAGTGATGACCGCATTAAAGATTATATCACTGGTCTGACGCGGCTCTGGGGCACGCCTGATTATTTCACGATCAATATTAGCAGCCCCAACACACCCGGTCTTCGCGCCCTACAAGGTGCAGACGAAATGGACGAGCTATTGAGCCGCATCGCAAAGGCCCGCGCAGAGCTGACGAAAACAGGCGGAGCCATACCTGTTTTCCTAAAAGTCGCGCCTGATCTTGATAACGCGCAAATTGAGCGCATTGTCGAGCAAGCCCTGACGTATAAAATGGACGCGCTGATTGTCAGCAACACCACCATTGCCCGTCCGGATAGCCTCAAAAGCGCGCATAAAGGTGAAGGCGGCGGCTTATCTGGCGCGCCTTTATTTGACCCCTCAACAAAAATTCTATCAGAATTTTACAAAGCAAGCGCGGGGCGCATTGATCTTATCGGCGTGGGCGGTATTGGTAGCGGCGCGCAAGCCTACGCCAAAATTCGCGCAGGTGCGAAGGCGGTGCAACTTTATTCCGCCCTTGTTTTTAAGGGCCCCCAGCTCGTGAACCACATTAACCGCGGCCTTGAATCACGGCTAAAGGCAGATGGGTTCAACACGCTCGCAGACGCCATAGGCACAGCCTAAGCCGCGCGCATCTCTTTCGTGACTGATGGATAATATAGCGCCAATGTGAGCGCCCGCATGACATAGTAAACTAGGAATGCCATCCATATCCCTGAGGCGCCAAAGGAGGGCGTTAGAAAATAATGCGCGGCGATATATAGCAATAGAGAGGCAATACCCGCATTGCGCATTTGCCGCGTTTTATTTGTGCCAATAAAAATGCCGTCTAGCTGCCAAGCGGCAAAACCAACTAGCGGCGTGAGCGCGCAATAAGGCAAATAAATTAGCGCGCTTTGTATAACGTGTGGGTCGCGCGTCATAAACGGAATGAAATAAGGCCCGCCAAAGAATATCAATGCAGAAATCAGCACGGCAAAAAGAGCAGAAAATTCGCTGGTCAAACGTACAGCGCGGTCAAAGCGCGGCTTATCTTTCGCGCCGAAAGCCGCGCCCGTCACCGCCTCAGCCGTATGAGCGAAAGCATCAAGAACCAGCGCAATCATCGTGATGATTTGCATTAGAATATGATACCCTGCCAAAAAGATGACTCCTTGAGCGGCGGCGGCATTCCCAAAAAAACTGAACCCAATTGTGAGCGTTAATGTACGGATAAAAATATTGGTATTGGATATCCCAAGTTTTGAAAGCTCAGCGGCATCCAGCAGACTGTCTTTTGTAAGAGCCTCTTTTCTTACCCCGCCGCGCTTCATAATTTCGGCGCGTGCCAGTAACAGCCCTGCGCCAAGACCAAACCATTCCGCAATCGCGCTCGCAATGCCAACCCCATAAAGTCCCCAGCCCAGCGCCATCACAAATAGCGGCGAGAGAATTATGTTCACAATATTGAGTACAATTTGCATAGAGAGTGCGCGGCCAGACCGCGAAATTCCCACAAACCAGCCCATCAAAGCAATAGATCCCAACGTAGCCGGCAGTCCCCAGAGACGCGCTGTAATATATGTCCGCGCTTCGCTTTCTATTGTCGCGTCAGCCGAAAAAACTTGAAAGGCCACCGCAAGCAGTAATGTTTGCAGCACAAACACACACAGCCCAATAAACACACCAAGAGGTACAGCTCGGGCCAGATGCGCTTGCACCGCGCCTTCATCATTTGCACCGTCGCTTTGCGCAGCAAGGCCTGCCGTACTCATTCGAAGGAAACCAAACCCCCAATAGGCAATACCGTAAATTACCGCGCCAAGCCCAATTCCGGCCAAAGCCGTTGTGCCCACAAAGCGCCCTATAACAAAGGTGTCGACCAGTCCGACAACAGGCGCTAGCGCGTTGGCGAGCATAATTGGCCAACTTTGCGAAAATACAGCGCGGTGAGTTAAGGTCATGGACGGGACGTCAGACCTAGCCATCTTGGGCTGTCAGAAAATGTCCATGTAGAGCCGCAATCGGCTTATCATTGTCATCTTGCCACGCCTCAACGCGCACATTCGCCACGCGGGCCCCTTGTTTAAAGACCACAGCCCGAGCGTAAGTCTGCTTGGGTTTACCGCGCCGAAGATAATCAATGTTTATGCCGATGGGTTTTGGGAGGTCGGCCGTGACGTCATGACCAGCCAAAACACGATCAATGATAAGTTGGCAAATAGCCGCCATTTCCATGAAACCGCCAATCGCTCCGCCGTGCAGCGCCGGCAAGATAGGGTTTCCAATATTCGTTTGCTTAAACGGCATCACAAGCCTGAACTCATCGCCGTCAAACTTTGCAAAAATACCAAGCATTTTTGTATATGGGATTGCGGACAGCGCCTCGTTGACGCGAGCGACGGCAAGTTCTTGTTGAGACGAGGTCATTATTTCGGCCTCTTTGTACCCGGCGAGCTCGTCGCCATAAAGGTGGCTTGCGCCGTGGCCAGCGGATCATCCTCATCCCCGTCATGCGCAAAAGCGCGAATGAACGCGACATGGCGTGTGGTTTTGTAACAATGAGCGCGAGCGATAATCGTCTCGCCTGGCTTAGCAGCGCGCATATAATCAATACTGAGGTTAAGCGTGGCCGTTGAGGTCGGCTCTTCAAACCCAGCTATGGCCGCAAGGCCGCAGGCTTGGTCCAGCAAGCTTGTGACGGCCCCGCCGTGGATGACACCTGTTGCCGGACTCCCTATCAGCTTTTTATTATATGGCAGGGACAAGGCAGCCCGGCCAATATCAATGGATACAAATTTCATCCCAAGTTCGGCCCCGTGCGGCGTGCCAGCTACCATCATCGGGCCAATTTGCCAAAGTTTTTCAAGGCGCTCTTCTCTTGAGATAGGCATATGCTCTCCGTGATTCGGAGTAATCATAGAGGGCTTAGAGGTCTAAGGCCATATAGCGCGAACATCCCATTGGATTGCCGTAATATCTTTCAATATCGGTAAAGCCGAGCCCTTCATAGATGGCATTGGCATGTATAAGGCCTGGGTCTGTATCAAGATACATTTTCTCAAAACCCGAATCCTTAGAAAAATCAACGGCAGCGGTGATAAGCCGTTGACCAAAACCATGACCACGTCCCGATGGCAAAACATAAAGCCGTTTGAGTTCAGCGATATTTGGTTGAAAGGCTTTCACCCCACAAGCGCCAACGGGCGTACCCTCCAGCGTTGCAAGAAACAATGCACGATACATGGCAGGAAAGGTTTTAAATTCTTCATCGGTATTTTGAAAACCAATGCTTTGCCCGAGATAGTCTTCAATAAACGCGATATAATCGAGAAAAATCTGGCGCACATGCTTCACATCGTCGGGCGCAATAGCCTGAATAACAAAGCCGTTCACCTAGCCCTCCCTAAAACGCTTATTACCATGGGTATGATCACACCCTGCAGGATGAGGATGAATTAAAATATCCGCCGCTTGATAAGCGCTCATCATACGCCTCTCAGCCGCGATGACAATATCATGCGCTTCAGATAGAGACAGCATTTCATCGAGATCAAGGCGCATTTGAATATGGATATGCGGGCCAGAAGCGCGCGTGCGTAAATCATTGACGCTTTTAACCCTCTTGTCTTGCAAAGCGAGCGATTTAATTAAAGTGCGCTCACTCTCTGGGAGTTCGCGGTCCAATAGCTGCGCCCAAGCCAACTGCGCTATGCGAAAGGCGGTATAGAAAAGCCAGAGCGCCATCAGTATGCCCACCACCGCATCAGCGCGGGCAAAAGGCGTAAAGCTTGAGAGTGCGAGTCCTATAATAACAAAAAGAGTTGAAAGAAAATCCGCAAAATAATGCGCGCGGTCGCCCTTAATAGCGATGGACCCCGTTGCCCGCACGGCCCAAGTTTGGGCGATTAAAAGCCACAAAGTCACGGCTGCAAAGGCAATCATTGCCGCAATAGCAAATCCCGTTTGGGTGAGTTCATACGGTGCTGAAAGCCGTTCCCATCCCTCTTCAAGAAGATGAAAAGCCGCAAAGACAACAAGGCAGACTTGAAAGACGGCCGCAAAGCTTTCAACTTTTCCGCGCCCATATCGGTAAGTTCCATCCGGCGGACGTGCACCGTAACGCACTGCAAAAAATGTCGAAACAGCCCCAAATAAGTCAAGCCCGCTATGGACGAGTGAAGACAGTATTCCAACAGAGCCCGACGCACTATATACAAAAGCTTTGCCTATCGCGAGGAACAAACCAACGCCAACAGCGATGAGCGTGATACGCGCGGTAATTTTTGCTGAATCATTTGGAGCCAAACGCCCAGGCCGCCCGCGCATAAGCGGTCGCTCGTCCAGAAGCTTATTTGTAGTTTCCCCTGTCATAACGAAAGGTTATAGCATTACATTTACAGGACGCGAGTCTTAATGCGTAAAATTTAAACCCTAAATCACTCGCCAAATCATAGGCCTCCGACTAATCTTGGTCTAAGGAGTAGATATGAGAGACGGAAATTGGCCCACGGCCCTTCATAGTATTGCTGCGGCCCGCATGGCCGCCCATATCGGCCCGCGCCTTGAAAGCGAAATAAAACCCGCAATCGCTGAAGTCGGCGCGCGGGAACATAAATGGGGAGTCTATGCTTTTTTAAGCATCGCGGCGTCTGCGGGATTACTCTTCTTAGCCTATAAAATATGGGAGCCCGTAGGGCATTTGGCGCTGGCGTTTGCCGCCATTGCGAATTTCAAAGTCTTCAGCATTTACAATGAAAAAGAAAAAGCACTTGGGCTCGCCCAATCCGCACTGGATGGTATTATCACCGCTGACCTATTTAACCTTGCAAAAGGTGATGTTGATTTACACGGGCCAGACAATACGCTTCCTATTTTTGATGCTGCGGGATTTTTTGAGCTTTTCGATCACGTCCACCACCTTCAAAACTTTGGGCCTGTGGATGAAAACGGCACGGCTACCCCGCTGATGAACCATACGCGCATGACGCGCACAGAAACCGAACATTACACAGATAGCCAAGGCAAAAGACAAACCCGCACCCGCATTGTCGAAGTCTTTCACGGCCTGATGCTAACGCTTGATCTGCCCGGCCCCATAGATGACAGCCGTATTGTTATCAGTTCACGCCGCAATAGCCGGCCGCGCGGAGTCTTTGAACGCACATATTTTTCAGGCGGGAAAAAGCGTGAAACAAAGTTAGAAAAAGTTAAACCTGCGAGTCCGCGTTTCAACAGACTTTTCAAAGTGCAATGTGACGACCAGATGCAAGCCCATGAGTTTCTTGATCCTGATCGCGTCATGCGGTTTTTAAATCTAACTGATGATCTGATTGAAATTTTTGGCCAAAGCGGAAAACATATGTCTCTGCTTTTAACGCGCGGCAAAGCTTATATTGCGATTGAAACAGGCCCGCTTGCAAGCCCCTCAGGGTTTACAGGAACAGCTGAGCAAATGGAGCGGCAAATTGCAACCCTATCCGCGCAGCTAGCTGTTCCGCATATTATCGCTGAACACTTGAAGTTTATCGCCCCGCCGCGTTATGAGTGGGATAAAGACAAAACAAATAGTCAAAAAGAAAGTCTCGCATGACACATTTAAAACTCGCCGCCTCCGCATTGGCTCTCACTGTTCTGATGGCGGGCTGCTCCCCAAAGGACAATATAGCCGCAACAGCCACTCCCGATACTAAGTCTGAACTCTCAATTCCGCAGGCTCAACTTCCAGGCAATGTAATCCCTAAAGCCTACCGCCTCGATATGCGTATTAATCCTGATGCAACAGGCATGAGCGGTGTGGTCAGTATTGATGTTAATCTTACCGAGGACATTTCATTGATTTGGATGCACGGCAAAGAGATGAGTGTGAGCTCTGCAACGGCGCTCATTGACGGCGAAACAATTCCTTTAAGCTACACAGCTGTAGACGCTGCCGAGGCTCCGTCTGGCATTGCTTACCTCTCATCAGAAAAAAACTTGCCTAAAGGGGCTGCGACGCTGGAACTGACCTATGAAACTCCGTATAATTTGGCCCTAAACTCCGCCTATAAAGTCACGCGGGGTGAGGACAATTATATCGTCACTCAAATGGAACCCTTGGGCGCAAGAGAAGCTTTCCCGAGTTTTGATGAACCCAAATATAAAGTGCCCTTTACCCTTTCGATCACATCACCAGCTGATGATGTGGTTTATGCCAACACGCCCGAAGTCGCGGCTATTCCTCAAGACGACGGGTGGGTTAAACATGAGTTCGCCACAACTCGGCCGCTGCCTAGCTATCTCATAGCTTTCGGCGTTGGACCTTATGATGTTGTTGAATATGCGGACCTTCCGCCCACTGATCTTCGTAGCCGCCCTATTCCCCTTCGCGGACTAACGGCACGCGGAAAAGGCGAAGACATTACTTACGGGCTAAAAAACACAGCGGGGATATTAGAGGCTATTGAAGGTTATTTTGGCATTCCATATCCTTATGAGAAGCTCGATATCATTGCCGCGCCTGATTACGCTTTTGGCGCCATGGAAAACCCTGGCGCGATTGTTTACCGCGAATATCTAATGCTTATGGATGAGAGCTCGGCTCTATCGCAAAAACGCGCCTATGCGAGCGTTCATAGCCACGAAATTGCGCACCAATGGTTTGGCAATTTGGTGACGCCCGTCTGGTGGGAAGACATTTGGCTCAATGAAGCCTTCGCCACATGGATGGGAAATAAAGGTATAACTTTGTGGAAGCCAGATGGTGATTTCGGCCGCAACACTCTGAAAGCCTCTCTGGGCGCTATGAATATCGACACACTCTCGACAACGCGCAAAGTTCGTGAACCGCTAGAGCGGAGTGAAAATGTCATGGATCAATTTGACGGCATTACCTACCGCAAAGGCGGCGGCGTTTTAGATATGTTTGAAAGCTATTTAAGCGAGGAAAAATTTCAAGCTGGCGTGCGTCTACACATGAAGCGTTATGCCGACGACGTGGCAACTGGAGATGACTTTTTTCAATCCATTGCTGATGGCTCTGGTAACCCTGATGTCGTAAACGCGATGAAAAGCTTTGTTGATCAGCCAGGCCTACCCATTATCAGCGCTAAGCTCAAACAAGACGGCGGAGAAACCGTGCTGGGTTTATCCCAAGGCCGCTACGCCCCGCTCGGTTCGGCTGTCACCCAAGGCCAGAGCTGGCAAATACCTGTCTGCGCGAAATTTGGCTATGGCAATGAAACTGTCAAAAGCTGCACATTGATGAAAGACGCGTCAGGCAATTTAAGCTCGGGCCGTAAAGGCAAAGCGGATTGGGTCATGCCCAATCAAAACGGCGCGGGTTATTACCGTTTCTCGCTCGACACAGATGGATGGATTGCCCTTCTGGGTAATTTAAACAAACTAAACTCACGTGAACTTCTCACCGTGCAAGATAGCCTCGAGTCTGCCTTCCGTGCAGGCAAAGTAGAGGCGTCCGTCTTCATTAGCGGTATGGAAGAATTTGCAAAATCGCCCGAATATGACGTCGCCAGCGCGGCGGGAGATTGGCTGGGGTGGATGTATGAAAGATTACCTGAAACATCACGCGCCGATGTCGCTGACCTCACGCGAGACATGTATAGCGCGCGTTATAAAAATATCGTCGGCAAAGATACAATCGAAGGCAACCTTCTAACGCCAACACTCGCGGCGCGCCTTGTGAATTTCGGTGATGATACAAAGCTTAAAACAGACTTTGCCAAAAAAGGACGCGCCTATATTGGCGGGAACAAAAAAGCGATCGCACCTAACCTTCTCTCCCGCGCGCTGGGCGCTACCATGGAAGACGGCAATATGGCGATGGCGGCTGACTTGTTAGAAATGGCAAAGAATGGGTCTAGCTTTGAGAAAGGCGCGGCTATCAACGCACTCGCTCAAACCAAAGATAGTGACATTCATGGCATGCTGCTTGATACAGCGCTCGTTGATCAAGACACACTCACAGGCCGCCAAGCGACATCGCTTATAACGGCGCTTCTACGTTCTGATGAGTTTAGCGATCAGACGTGGGATTGGGTGAAATCTAATTTCACGCAGTTTGTTAGCTCACGCGTGCCTGATGTACGCAAAGGCGGTATGCCCGGATTTGCCCGTAATTTCTGTACGCTAGAGCGCCGCGATGAAGCCAAGGCTTTCTTTGAAAAGAATGCTAAGGTTATTCCAGGCTATGAACGCTCGCTGGCTCAAACACTGGAATCTATTGAGCTTTGCGCCGCCCTTAAAGCCACCAAAGCCGAAGAGACCGCCTTGGCACTCGCGGCAAGATAAGCCCTCCGTTTCTTGAAAGGACATAATATGTTTTCAAAATCATACACGGCAAGTTTATTAGCGCTCGCTATTTTTATTGGCGGTTGCAAGGCCCCACAAGACAGCACGCAAGACAAGGCGAAAACTGACTTTGTTACTCAGGATTTCCTCCCCTCACCTTTACTCTCAAAATCCCTCGCTGAACTGCGCGACATGCTCGCGAGCGGCGAAGTCTCATCACAAAAATTAACCCAAGCCTATATTGACCGCATCAACGCTGTCGACCGCGCGGGTCCGCGTGTGCAGGCCGTACTTGCGCTTAATCCTGACGCGCTAGAACACGCCCGTATCTTGGACGAAAAGCGGGCAGCGGGTGAACCACTAGGTGCTCTGCATGGTCTGCCTATTTTGCTAAAAGATAATATTGAGAGCGCAGATAACCTAGCAACGACGGCGGGCGCATTGGCCCTAAAGGATAATATTACGGGCCATGACGCTCCGTTAACACAAGGGCTGCGCGGTGCGGGCGCCGTCATTTTAGGGAAAACTAATCTCAGCCAATGGGCAAATTTTCGGTCAAATAATTCTAACTCTGGCTGGTCGGCCCTTGGCGGACAAACCCGTAACCCGCACAGCCTAGACCGTAACCCTTGTGGGTCTTCTTCGGGTAGCGGGGCCGCAGCGGCAGCCTCACTAGCTGCAGGCGCTGTTGGGACTGAGACGAATGGGTCTATTATTTGTCCTGCCACTATAAATGGGGTTGTGGGGTTTAAACCCACTGTTGGCCTTGTGTCCCAAGATCGCATCATCCCTATTTCAGTGACGCAAGATACGGCGGGCCCAATGACAAAATCAGTACGCGGCGCCGCTTTAATGCTCGCTGCAATGGACAATATCGATTTAGATTACGCCGAAAGATTAGACGCAAATTCCTTGCAAGGCATACGCATTGGCGTGGCCCGTTTCGCCCAAGGCAGCAATGCGAATATCCAAGAGAGGTTCGATACGGCCCTAGAGGTTCTCAAGTCTCAAGGCGCGGAACTGATTGATATTGACGAGTTTAGCCTCGGTGTTGAGGATTATGGGTCTAAGTCTCGCGCTGTATTGGAGTATGAATTTAAAGACGGGATAAATAAATATCTTGCGGGCACGCCAGAGACCGTAAAGACACGAACACTCAAGCAGCTCATAGAGTTTAACATCGCAAATGCGGATTTGGAGATGGCCTTATTTAACCAAAGTATCTTTGATGGTTCCCAAGCCCGCGGACCTATAACCGACGAGAGCTATATCTCTGGAAGAGACGAGATTGTATTGGCGACAGGCAAAAACGGTATTGACCGTTTAATGACAGATTATGCTATTGATATCATTATCTCGCCTTCAGGACCGCTCGCCCCGCGATTTGATCCTGTGAATGGTGACGTGTGGCCAAGCTGGGCGGGAGCAGGATATCTAGCCGCTGTCGCGGGTTACCCTCATCTCACCGTGCCGATGGGAACCGTGCGCAATATCCCGATAGGTCTTTCATTTATGGCAAGCGCAGGTCAAGACGCAGATTTATTATCCTATGGTTATGCTTATGAGCAAGCGAGCAAGCTTCGCGCCGAGCCGAAATATCTACGAACTGTGGAAGATGATCCTAAGATATATGAAGCCCTGTCCAATAAACTCAACGCCGAGCGTTAAAGGCTTTATATAACCCAAATAGGCTAATGAGGAGCCAAGCGGCTTCTATTAAAAAAGCCGATAGATTAAACGCAAAGATGAGCGAGATTAAAATTAACGCGGCGCCAAACCCATTGGCGGCTGAATACTGCCAATTACGCGCTGATATTTTTTCCATTTGCAGCAGAAGATAGCTGCCAAGAATAAAAACAATGCCGATATTTCCAACAAAGTCATACCAATGATAATTCATCTATCATCCGGACTTTATTGTAATACGTGCTGCTAGAATGGCAGTAAGATTTTGCTTCAGCTAAATATTTATCCATGACCTCTCCTTAATCTCAACCGCGCCGCGCAGCATAGCTCGAAAGGGCGAGCAATAAGCGTCCAACAATCGCCTCTGCGGGACTGCCTGCGCTTTTAACTGATTTTTCAGCTTCTAACGTTTGCGCCAACGCCCTCTGAAGCATGACGCTTGGCCAGCTTCGAAGTTGCGATTTAAATGCACTTTGTGCTGGGCCGAATAGCGGAGGGCGTAAGGACCTTACAGCCCCGTCAACGCTTTCACCCGATGCCAATTTACTTTGCACCTCTAGTAAACGCGAAATATGACGTTGCAGAACCATCAAAATAACAGCCGTATTCATCTTGCCTGCTACAGCCCGCCGAAAGACAGCATCTGAGCTATCAACACGGCCACTCATAGTGTCATTGATAATATCGTCAATGGAGGCCGCCTGCCCGCCCGCGGCAAGGACTTTGACATCGTCGATGGTCACGCTCGCGCTCGCCTCTTGGCCATAGCCTTTGTACAGCGCCATTTTTTCAATTTCATTTCGGATAAGGCCGCGGTCACCCTCCAGAAGCGGCACCCACATAGCGAGCGCGTCTGCATCTATAGCTATACTTTTATCCGACAGCCCGGCCCGCACCATATTGGCCACATCTGCGGCGCTATCATTATAACACCCAACGGCCGCGAAATGCCCCCCCGCTTCGCAAGCTTTGCGAATAGCGGAGCGCGGCGTCATATCACCGGCTTCGATAATAAGCTTGGCTTCTGCCGTTTCTGGGCGAGCGTCTAGCTCTTTGATAATTTTTGATATCGCGGCCCCATTGCGTTCATGATCAAGGCGCAAGCGCACAAGGCGGGCATCGCCCAAAAGCGAGAGCGCGCTCATTTCATCCGCAAGCTTTGCCGTATCCCCCGAAAGGTCATCCGCCGTCAGTTGGGTGACGGCAAAGGCATCGTCAGGATTGGCAATAAATAATTTAGCTAAAGCTTGGGCCCGTTCGCGTACCAGGCCTCTATCAGGGCCGAAAAGCAAGACGCCAATGATATCACTCGGCGGCTTATCAAGAAACCTTGCCGCTCTAGCCCCCGTAATTTTCATTATTTTTTCGAGGCAAAATAGCCTGCCAGACGGGTTAACAAGCGGTCAGCCGTATCCGAGGACAGTTGTTTCGTTGTGGCTTCTTCCGCCGCAATCAACGCATAGGGATCGTTCGTCGCCGTATAGGTCGAGACCGAATTAATCGTCCCGCGGTCAAGCACCTTACCTGTCTTGGCATCTTTGAGTTTATATCCAAGTCCAAGACGCAAATCATAACGCGTGGCCACGTCCTGACCGGAAATACCAATACCGCCGCGGCGCGTCGTTGGCGTAATTTCAAGAATTTGCGCCGCGCCGCTATCGCTGCCAAGGCGTTCTGTAAGGCGCTGCTGCACCCAAAACGCCGCCAGTTTATCGTCGGCCTGTATACTAGGACCAAGTTCAACTGACATATTGCCAAACGCCCCCGCCGCGCCCGCAGGCGCATGCATGGGTGTAAATCCGCAAGACGCCATCAGACTCGCCATACAAAACAGCGCAAGCACGCGTAGGCGAATGAGAGATTTTACAGATAACATCATGACGCCACTATATTGATAATACGCTTTGGGACAACAATGACTTTGCGCACAGTTAGGCCTTCAAGCGCGCGCTGCGTATCGGGAAGCGCCATAGCGAGCTTTTCAACGGCGTCTTTATCGGCATCTGCTGGCACATTAATCTGTGCGCGGCGCTTGCCATTCACTTGGATGGGCATCGTCACCTCATCATCGACGAGCAGCTTGGGGTCCGCCACAGGCCAAGGCGCGTGATAACACAAATCTTTGCCGCCCATCTTTGCCCAGCATTCCTCAGAGAGATG
>CAZFWZ010000069.1:0-14918 GCA_964522765.1 uncultured Caulobacterales bacterium
CAGTCACCGCGTGCGCGGGGTCATGGAGCAAAACGAAATCCACGGCGTGATGATGAACGCACTTGGCCTAAAAGCTTATAAGGATTAATTTTTACAAAGGTATGATGCTGCGCTTTTGCGTATAGCTTGAATAGCCCACATTTACGCCAAGGCGCACGCCCACGCCGCTGCGAATAGGTGCGAGAGTCACGCCATTTGCGCGTTCATAATGCGCGGCCATGCCGGCCACAAGGAAAGCGCTGCCGTCAACACCCGGAAAGCGGCGGAAAATATAATCGGGATTATTAAGACCATAAACGAGGGTAAAAACCTTTGACGCATCAATGCCCCAGTCAAACCCAACACTTGGTCCCTGCCAGTAAATCTTTCGAGACGAACCATCTTTCATCCAAAGTGTGCCTTTTCCATAGCGCGCGCCGCCGATAAACGCGCCGCTGCCTTCTTCGCCTGTGATATAGGCCGTCGGGCGGCCGCTGTCTTTGAAGATACGCTCAATCGTTGAAGCCGCGGATTCAGACGTTACACCTAAATGGGTCGAAACACCTTGTATCAAGTCATTTTCATTATAGGTCTCGACCTGCGGCGCGCTAGACGTATTGGCGGCCGCGCGAGCCGTTGGATTATTGGCCTGGGTCGCACAAGCAGGTAACGTTAGGCTTGCCCCTAACCCAAGAATAGCCGCACGGCGGTTATAGATTGTAGGTGTAGATTTATCCGTCATGACTCGTCCTCAGGGTTCGATTTTATGATAGCGCCATTAAATTTAGTCGTGAGCATCGTAAAATAGGGTTAATAAATGACAAAAATATGACGAACTGCACCTTAACTCTCGATCACAACTTAGTATGATCTGTGTATTTTGTGCCGCTTTTGTTCTAACAATTCTTGGCAAGTCCGCGAATCTGTGAAACACAGGGCATATGGAACCCATTTTTTCTTATGAAGGTATTGAGCTGACACTTGTTGAGCTTTGTTTATGGTTTGCATTTTTGCTTCTTGGCGTGTTGATTACAATGCTTCTATCGCGGCGCTCCCATGCCAAGCAGCTCAACATCCAAGCGTCTATTGGCAATGCCGTCAAATCTCAGCTCTCAGACATGGCAGAAAAACAAGCGGCGCTACAGGGGCGTCTTTCGCAATTCGCAGATGATACAGCTCAGCGCGACGCCCATTTTCGCGAATCACTTGACAGCCGCCTCTCCAAAGTCTCTGAGAACGTCGGCGCGTCCATTGTGCAAACCCAAGAGCGCAATTCAGAGAATTTAAAACAGTTACATGAGCGGCTGGCCTTAATCGACCGCGCGCAAAAAAATATAGAAACGCTCTCTGGCGAAGTCTCTGGCCTGCAAAGCCTTCTGTCCAACAAACAATCGCGCGGCGCATTTGGCGAAAAACAAATGCAAGACCTTGTTAAAAACTACCTGCCTCCCGACGGCTATAGCTTTCAAGCGACACTGTCCAATGGCAAGCGCGTTGATGCGCTTATTCACCTCCCCAATGGACAAGGGGATGTAGCGATTGACAGTAAATTTCCCATGGAAGCGTGGCGACGACTGACTGAGGCCGACAATACCCCTGCGGAGGCGCAAGCGCAGCGTGATTTCAAACGCGACATGCTCGTCCATATTAAAGCCGTATCAGAGAAGTATCTCATTTTTGGTGAAACACATGACATTGCGCTTTTATTTCTCCCGAGCGAAGCCGTCTATGCCGAGCTTTACGCCAACTTCCCAGATGTTGTCGAAAAAGGCTTTGCCGCCAAAGTCATGATTGTCTCTCCTACCACTTTTATGGCGACGCTTCACACCATGCGCGCCGTGATGAAAGACGCCGCCATGCGCGAGCAGGCCCATATCATCCAGCGCGAAGTTGGTATGATGGCCAAAGACGTCACGCTTCTAGATGATCGCGTCTCCAAGCTACAAACCCATTTCGCCCAAACAGGTGAGGACATTCGCAAAATCCGTATCTCGAGTGAAAAAATTACCAAACGCGCCGATAAAATTGAAGCTTTGGAGATGGAAGATAACACCGCTAGTTCGTCCAATATAACAGACTTCACGGCCAGCGCTAAGGCGCTTAAAGACACAGGCTCATAGAGGCAGCGCTATGCGGGATTTAACAGGCAAGCCTAAGAATTGGATACATTACGGCGGGCGGCTTTTCAGGCCTGTCACGACTTACGGCGACTCTGACACAAACAGCGAAACGATTTTCAAATATGAACAAAGGCGCGACTTGTTGACGGGGACCTACTCTGGCGGGTTAATAAGTTTCGGCCACCTTATAGGGCTTGTGGATGAAGGTGGGCGTATTGATATGCGTTATCATCACCTCACGGTTGATGGAGAGCTAAAGACAGGCACATGCCGCTCTATCCCAGAATTTCTCGATAATGGAAAAATTCGCCTACATGAAAGTTGGCAATGGACTTCAGGCACGCGCGATAAAGGCACCTCTATTCTAGAGGAGCTTTGAGAGCGACCCTAATCTCTTGTGAGTCGTTAGAGCTCGCGCCTTCCCAAGTCCGCCTCATCTCCCTATAGTCCCGCTATGAACGAAACCCCACACGAGTCGTATCAGGTTCTGGCGCGAAAATATCGCCCGCAGACCTTTGAAGATATGATTGGCCAAGAAGCGCTGGTCACCACGCTCACAAATGCGTTCAAAGTTGGCCGCGTGGCCCATGCCTTTATGCTCACAGGGGTTCGCGGCATTGGCAAGACTACCACGGCCCGATTGCTAGCCCGCGCGCTAAATTACGAAACAGATACGCTCAAAGAGCCCTCGGTAAACCTTGGCACGCCCGGTATCCACTGCGGCTCTATTATGGCCTCGACCCATATGGACGTATTGGAAATGGACGCCGCGTCTCGTACAGGCGTAGAGAATATGCGCGAAATGCTGGACGGCGTCAGATACGCGCCCGTTTCTGCGCGTTATAAAGTCTATATTATTGACGAAGTGCATATGCTCTCCACGGGCGCATTTAATGCGCTACTTAAAACCCTAGAAGAGCCGCCCGACCACGCTAAATTTATCTTTGCCACAACTGAAATACGCAAAGTCCCGATCACTGTGCTTTCGCGATGTCAGCGCTTTGACCTGCGCCGCGTTGAAGCCGATGTGCTGGCCACCCATCTTCGCGGCATCACAAATAAAGAAGGCGCGCATATTGACGACGAGGCTCTAGCTCTGATCGCGCGCGCCGCAGAAGGCTCTGTGCGCGATAGCTTATCCTTGCTCGACCAAGCCATCGTTCAAGAAAACGAAGTCAACGGCGATGTCTCAGCTGATGATGTGCGCAATATGCTGGGCCTTGCCGACCGCGTGCGGGTACTGGATTTATTTGCCCACGCCGCCAAAGGCGATGGCAAATCGGCGCTTCTGGAAATGCGCAGTCAATATGCGGACGGGGCCGACCCTGCTATTGTTATGCGCGATCTTCTTGATATTTGCCATGACGTCACGCGCGCCAAAACGCTTGGTGCTGACGCAGGCTTTGACGCCGCGCCTGATCAAGTTACGCGTATGCAGGCTCTAGCCGAAGACCTTAGTACGGGGCAGCTTACCCGCATATGGCAGCTCCTGATGAAAGCTCATAACGACGTACGCCTCGCGCCCGTGCCGCTCGCGGCCGCGGAAATGGCATTGCTTGGAATTGCCGTCGCAGGGCAGCTACCGCCGCCTGAAATGGCCACAAAACTGATTGAAGCTTTGAGAGACGGAACCATATCTAGCGCCCCTGCCTCACCCACCACTGCGCCACAATCAAACACCGCCACATCGGCAGCGCCGCAGCATAGCGCGCCCTCATCCCCACCCGCGCCTGCCCCGCAAATGTCCGCCAGCTCCAATCCTGGCCCAGCGATGAGCGCGCAGCCTCGCGCAGAAGCCGCTCCGGCTCAGGCAAGCCATCATCATATTGAGCTAAAAACACTAGAGGATTTAGTACGCGCTCTTGAACCCAAAGACATAGCCCTTGCCTCCGACATTAAACGCTATGTGCAGCCGATTTCATTTCGCGCGGGAAATATAAAATTCCAGCCCGCGGATGATGCACCCATATCTTTGACAGGTAAAATCGTTGCCGCGCTGCAAGACCTAACGGGAGCCATGTGGATTGTCTCGCCCGAAAAATCAGGCGGCGGCGAAACCCTCAAAGCACGCGAAAAACGCGAGCGCGAGGAGCGAGATGCCAAAGACCGCGCCCATCCTGCCTTTGCCCATCCATTATTTAAAGGCGCAAAACTTATTGAAATTCGCGAGAGCGCGCCCACATCAACACCAAGTAACATAATCCCTGGCAATTTCAGGCCGGCGGAAGTTGATGACGATAATGAGGACTAAGTCATGAAAGATTTAATGGGCTTGATGAAACAAGCTAAAGAAATGCAAGCCAAAATGGAAGCCGCCCAAGCAGAAGTTGCGGACCTAACTGTCACTGGAAAATCTGGCGGCGGCATGGTCGAGGTTAGCCTTGCGGGAGGCGGCAATATGAGCGGGCTAAAAATTGATTCACAACTGCAATCCGAAGACATTGAAATCATGGAAGACCTCATTGTAGCAGCCTATCAAGACGCCAAAGTCAAACTTGACCAAGCGCAGGCCGAAACGATGAAGTCAGCCATGGGCGACATTCCTATGCCGCCCGGAATGAAGATGCCATTCTAATATGACCAGGCGTGCGCTATTGGCGCTATCTGCAGCGCTTTAAAGGATTATATGACGCGTAAATTACTTTTAGCATTTACAGCACTTGTCCTATTTTCAAACGCTGCGCTCTCGCTGGCCAAAGACACCCAAGCTGCGGGCGCGAATGCGATCATGAGTTTCGACTCCCGCTTTCATCCCGTGGTTGCCAGGGACGGCATGATTAGCACGCAAGATGAGCTTGCGGCTATTGTTGGGCGCAATATTATGGCACGCGGAGGAAATGCTGTTGACGCTGCTGTTGCGACGGGATTTGCCCTTGCTGTAACCCATCCTCAAGCGGGAAACATTGGCGGCGGCGGCTTTATGGTGGTGCATCTCGCTAAAGAAAATAAAACGCTGACTATAGACTTTCGCGAAATGGCTCCGGCCCGCGCCACGCGCGATATGTATATTGGCGCGGACGGCGAGGTTAACAATCGTTTAGCTCGCGGCTCTCATTTGGCATCAGGCGTACCCGGCACAGTTATGGGTCTGCTTGACGCGTTAGACACCTATGGGACTATGACCCGCAGGCAAGTTATAGGCCCTGCCATTAAGCTCGCAGATCGCGGCTTTCCATTGTCATTTGCAATGGCGCAAGGTCTCGCTAAGCGGCAAGAGTTTTTTACGCGTGATACCTCATCAGTTGACTATTTTTCCAAGAGCGGAACGGCCTATAAAGCGGGGGAAACTTTCACCCAGAAAGACCTCGCCGAAACGCTGCGCCGCATCCAAAAACAGGGCCGAAACGGTTTTTACAAGGGAAAGACGGCAGATTTAATTGCCGCCGAAATGGAAAAAGGCGGCGGGCTTATAACCACTGACGACCTAGCCAATTACAAAACGGTGACGCGTGAAGCTGTCATGGGCGAGTACAAAAGTTACACCATTGCCTCTATGCCGCCGCCAAGCTCTGGAGGTGTGCATATTATCCAAATGCTCAACATGCTTTCAAATTATGATTTGCAGGCAGATGGCCATAATAGTGCCAATTATTTACACAAGCTAACTGAAGCCATGCGGCGCGCCTTCGCCGATCGCTCCAAATATCTTGGTGATCCTGATTTTGCTGATGTGCCAACACAAGCGCTTATCGACCCCATCTATAACACTGCTCAGGCCGCAAGCATTGATACGGCGCGCGCAAGTCAAAGCGTTGACATCATGCCTGCCGCAAAAATGCCTTATGAAAGCCCGCAAACAACGCATTATTCTGTTATTGATAAGGACGGCAATGCGGTCTCGGTCACCTATACGCTAAATTTCTCTTACGGTAGCGGTTATACGGTCGACGGGGCAGGCTTTCTTTTAAACAATGAAATGGATGATTTTTCGGCCAAACCTGGTTCGCCAAATGGCTATGGCCTCGTGGGCGGGGAAGCTAATAAAATTGAAGCTGGCAAACGCCCGCTTTCCTCAATGTCACCCGTAATTGTGCTCAAAGACGGGAAAGCCGTTTTGGTCACAGGCAGCCCCGGCGGTAGCACAATTATTACATCGGTTTTGCAAATGGTGCTCAATGTGATTGAGTGGGATATGAACCTCGCGCAAGCCACGGCTATGCCGCGCATCCATCACCAATGGCTGCCAGATGTTGTCGCCGTTGAGCCCGGAATTTCCGTCGATACATTAACTGAGCTAGAGAGCAGAGGCTTTAACCTCGTCAAGGATGAGCACGGCGGTTATGCTCGCACCGTATTAGGCCGTGTCAATTCTGTCGGCGCAGGCGGCGGCGTCAAACTTGGCGCTGCAGATACACGTGGCCCAAACTCAGCCGCGCTCGGACATTAGGATATTTATGCAAAACGGTAAAGCAGGACTAGAAATTGATCGCCTGATTAGCTTGCTGGCCAAACTGCCGGGCCTCGGGCCGCGTTCAGCACGGCGCGCGGCGCTTGATCTTATTAAAAAACGCGAAGCTTTGATGCGTCCGCTCTCGCACGCTCTTTTAGAGGCCGCAGATAAAATCGCCGATTGCACAACATGCGGCAATCTTGACGTCGGCTCGCCGTGTCATATCTGCACCGCACCAAACCGTGATCAAAACACGATTTGCGTTGTGCAAGATGTCGGCGACTTATGGGCCATGGAACGCGCCGCAGCTTTTCGAGGCACATATCATGTGCTTGGCGGGACGCTGTCGGCAATTGAAGGCGTACGGCCCGAAGATTTGAACATTGCAAGGCTCGTTCAGCGCGCAAATGACGGAACCGTCGAAGAAATAATCCTTGCCATGAACGCGACAATCGACGGCCAGACAACCGCGCATTATATTACTGACCAACTCAAAGGCAGCGGCGTGTCTGTTTCGCGTCTCGCCCACGGCGTGCCGGTCGGCGGCGAGCTTGACTATCTAGATGATGGCACAATCACTGCCGCCATGAAAAGCCGTCGTCCATTTTAGAATGAAAATCACACCGAAATTCTTTCGCCTGCTTGGACACGAAATCGCTGTCTGCTTTATATTTTTCTCAAACTTCATTCCCATTTACGGCGTCCTGAAATGGGGCTGGCAGGTCAGCGAGATTATGTTTTTGTTCTGCGCAGAGACCATCATCATCGCTATTTTCGCCGTAGCAAAAATGTTCACCGCACAAAAATTAGATAAGGATGAAAAACCAGGCTTTGCACGGTTTGTTGCCAATCTCGCTGGCGCTATTGGCCTACTCGGAGTGTGCGGAGCTTGGGCTTATGGCGCGAGCGAGTTTTTTGACGCAGATATACACTTCAAGGAGTTTACGTGGGAAAGCGGCATTGGCTTAGCTGTCACGGGCCTGATGGGCAGCTATTTTATGATGTTCATTCTCGACTATTTACTGAGCGGGAAATTCATGCAGGCCACATCAGGCGACGCCATGTTAAAGCCTGCAGGTCGACTGTTTTATATGGTTTTCCTCGCCCTGTTTTGCGGTGGCCTGGCAAAATTATTCAACGCCCCATTAATTCCGCTTATCGTGATTTGTACCTTCAAAATGCTCTGGGATATCGGCGCATATTTAGTGCGTAATTTTGGCAGCCTGAAAGTCGACGGTGAATATGTTTACGGCGGCCCCAAAGAGGATGAATTTAAAGTCAACATGCAGGCTGAATCTAGCGAAGAACAACGCGCTGAAATCGACGAAATCCGCCGCCGGATTAAACCCAAATAATGAGCGGCCTTGCCAAACTCGGCCACGGCTTTGTTATCCTTTGGCTCATCGGGGCGAACCTCATTCCCATATTTGGCGTGCTGAATTGGGGCTGGGACGTCAGCGAGATTATGTTTTTGTTCGCGGCAGAGACTGCGGTCATAGCGCTGTTTTGCATCGCCCGAATGATGACGGCGCGGCTCCCGTCTCAACACGACGGCGAAGGCTTGGCGTGGCGAATATCTGAATTTGCTGGTATTCTCGGCTTTGGCACGGCGGCTGGTATTGGTGTATTTTTTTTCATCCTATTATTTGAACTAGAGCCACTGATAAAAACCTTTTCGTGGGAAAGCGGATTAGGGTTAGCCGTCACAGGCCTCCTTAGCGCTCATTTCATTGTTTTTTTGACACAATTCATTCTGAACGGAAAGTTTTTACGAACAGCCTCAGATGGAAATTTCTTCCCGCTTGCTATGGGACGCATATTGTTCACAGCTTCTTTTGCGGTCGTTGTCGGGCAGTTTGTCACGAAAACTGGCTATGTTATTGTCGGGCTTATCTGTCTGTGTCTTGCCAAAATGTTATGGGAGGTCGGCGGCTATATTTATCGGAACTTTGAAGATGATTTTAATCATCCCAACGCCCCCGACGAGTGGCCGGAGGAAAAAATGACCGAAGAAGAACTTCGTGCGATACGGGGCAGCGATAAAGAGGTTCACAATGCGATAATTGAGTCTGCACGGAAAAACTATGACAGCCTTTAGCACGCGTCCGCTCTCAGCTTTATTCCTCATCGGGGCGAACCTTATCCCGCTATTTGGTGTGCTCCTCTGGGGATGGTCAGTCGGCGCGGTACTTCTCGCCTATTGGATAGAGAGCGCGATTATTGGCGTTCTTAATGTTCCCCGCATTTGGGCTACGCAGAGCTCTGTTGGTAATAAGCTCTTTACCAGCATATTTTTCACCGTGCATTACGGCGCCTTCGCGGCAGCGCACCTTGTGTTTCTCGTCAACTTCTTTGGCGCAGAAAAGCCTCTGGACGCGATAGTCTCAGGCGGGCCACTCATGTGGACTGCGATTAGTTTTTTCATAAGTCACCTGCTCTCTCTAGGGCTGCGGCTTTACCGCCGCGAGTTTAAAGACAGCACGCCCTCCACCCAACTTTTTGCGCCCTATAGCCGCGTCATGATTATGCATATGGTGGTTTTATTTGGGGCGTTTTTAGTCGAGCTTTTAGGCTCGCCTATTTATGCCGTTGTGCTTTTGGTTGTCATAAAAACCGCCGTCGATCTCGCTGCACATTTGCGCGAAGGAGGCGAAGCTCGAGCGCTCGAAAGCCTGCACATCAAGGATTTCTAGGTCTTGCAAAAGCCCGCCATTTTCGCCATATAGCTCTCGGAAGGTTGGCATTGGACGGATTTTTCGCCAACTTGGTCAGGGCGGGAACGCAGCAGCCACAACGAATCCTATTCGGGTCAGTGTTCAGCCTTCCACCTCTCAACTCAGTCTCGTTTACGTGATTTGCAGCTGCGAACAGTAATCCCTATATTTAGGTTATGAATATATTTAAAACACTCGCCATTACAGCAGCCCTGCTTGCACCTGCCGCCCTCGCAGCCCCTGCATATGCAGACAGTGCGCCGATTTATACGCCTTTTCACAATAGCGTCGCCGTAGGCGGCTATGACACGGTAAGCTATTTTTCAGGCAAGCCCATGAAGGGCGATAAACGCTACACCACAGAATATAAGGGCGCGAAATGGTACTTTGCCACACAAGCCAACCTTGATTTATTTAGCGCAAACCCAAAAGCTTTTGCGCCGCAATATGGCGGCTATTGTGCCTGGGCTATAGCCCATGGAAAGCTTGCGAAAGGATCTCCAAAAGACTGGCATGTTGAGGATGGAAAGCTATATTTGAATTTCAACAAGCGTATCCAAGACCAGTGGCTAGCAGATAAAGATCAACTTATTGTCGAAGCTGACGCCCGATGGCCAGACGTCCTGCGCTAAAAATCAAGCTGTCTCAGAGAGCCAATGACGCAGGAGTTGGTGCGCGATTGTAAAGCGCGGCGGACGTTTGAACACATCACTTTGCTTGGCGAAAACCGCCTCGACTTGTTCGCGGCTATACCACTGCGCATCTTCAATTTCTTTGGCGTCAATCGTCAACTCGGTTTCTGAAGTTTCGCAGATTAAACCAATCATGAGCTGACTTGGAAACGGCCAAGGCTGCGAGAAAACATAGCGCTGATTTTCAACACGCAAACCAACTTCTTCAAACACTTCGCGCGCACAGCCTTCTTCAATGGTCTCGCCTGGGGAGATAAAGCCTGCTAGCGCGGAAAACGCGCCTTCTGGCCAGCCATGCCCTCGGCCCAAAAGACATTGATCCCCGTTCACAACAAGCATGATTGTTACTGGATTAATACGCGGGAAATGGTCCGTGCCGCAGCTTGGGCATTTGCGGGATGTACCACCGCGCTGCGTGTGGGACTGGGCCCCACATTTAGCGCAAAATGTGTGACTTGCATGCCATTCAAGTAAGGATTTCGCTCGGCCTGCTAAGGCCAGCTCCGTCGGTGAGAGCTGGGCAGCAACGACGCGCATATCTTGGAAACTTTCGGCTTCCGTTACGGTATTTTCGCGTTGAATATGAAAGGCAAAAATAGGTACACCGTCACGGGTCCCCAGAAACAAGGGGCCAGGATCGGCGATATTTTGTCCCACTAATTCCTTCGGGTGCACCATTTTAAGCCCCCCCGTAGGCCTAAGCGAAGGGCGGCCCTGATCGAGCATAATGGCGCAAGCGGAATCGGAATTTAGATAACCTTCCAAATCTGCTTGATCTCGCTTATGCTCGCACTCGTCTAGGTCACTGCCAGCAAAAGGCATAGTAAAGCTTGATTTCATCATTGTATGTCTTTCGTGATGCGAGCGGGGTTAGCAGGATAAGTGCCAAGCATAAGAACAGTATCGGAAAAGAAGGCCAGTTCGTCCATGGCGTGTTGCATGGCGTCATCTTCTGGATGACCTTCAACATCAGCATAGAACTGCGTCGCCCAAAATGAGCCGTCTATCATATAACTTTCGAGCTTGGTCATATTGATGCCATTGGTCGCAAACCCGCCTAGGGCTTTAAAAAGAGCAGACGGTACATTTCGAACCTTAAACACAAAGCTTGTGACAACGGGCTCTGAATTCTTCGCGATGCGCAGCGGCGTATTAGATAAAGCAATAAAGCGCGTTGTGTTGTGAGACGCATCCTCAATGTCTTTGGCAAGCACATCAAGCCCGTAAGTCTGAGCGGCCAGCGTGCTGGCCACCGCGCCAACAGATTTGTCGCCAAGTTCTGCAACAGCGCGAGCGGCGCCAGCTGTATCGACATCGTTTTGCGGGCTAATATCCATACTCTCAAGACGTTTTCGAACCTGACCGAGCGCCATTGGATGCGAGCGAACAGTTTTAATATCAGACAGTTTTGCGCCTGGGACGGCAAGAAGCTGGTGATGGACAGGAAAGTAATGTTCGCCTGTGATATATATACCGCCTTCAGGCAGCAAATGATAGACATCTGACACACGGCCCGCGACTGTATTTTCAACAGGTATCATGGCGAGCTGCGCCTCTCCGGCCCGCACTTTGGCAAAGGCCTGCGCAAAGCTAACGCACGCCACCGAACGCATATCCGGAAAATAAGTCTGGCAGGCGAGATGAGAATATGCGCCTGGTTCGCCTTGATAGACAATAATGCCGCTCATGATGTATGTCCTAGTAATTTACGCGCACGCGCCAGATCGGCTTCTGTATCGACGCCGTGAGGAGCCGCGTCAACCAAGCAAACATGAACAGACATACCCGCCTCCAGGGCTCGAAGTTGTTCAAGCCGCTCGCGTTTCTCAAGTGGTGATGGCGGCATATCGCAAAACTGGCTTAATGCGCTGCGCCGATATGCATAAATGCCCAAATGATGTAATACAGGACCATCTCCGCTTGGGGCTGCGGTCCGCGTAAAATAAAGTGCGCGGCCAGAGCTTGCGACGACGGCTTTGACTACATTCGGATCTGAAACTTCACGAGGGTCTGATGTTTTTACGGCGGCAGTTACGATGTCCAGCTGTGCATCATCAAGTAGCGGCTGAATAATAATCTTAAGCAATTCAGGCACTAGCGTGGGCATATCGCCTTGAACATTTACCACGATATCAAAGGCCTGCTCTGGGTCGAAACGATCAGCGGCTTGCCGTACCCGGTCTGATCCCGACGGTAAGTCAGCATCCGTCATTACGGCATGGCCGCCCGCCTGCTCGACGGCCTGTTGGACGTCGTCTTCCGCGCAAGCGACGAGGACAGGCCCCGCATTCGCGGCCTCAGCCGCCCGCAACACATGCACAATCATCGGCTGCCCTGCAATGTCAACCAAGGGCTTCCCCGGCAGGCGAGTCGAGGCCATACGGGCCGGAATTATGATGAGCGCACTCATAGCTCCCCGATTTGCCCTTTGCGACCATAGACCGCAAGTGTTTTGCCTAAATTTCGTATTAGTTTTCGGTCAAAACCGCCTTTTAAATTTGCAATTTGCCCCCAAATTTATAAAAGAGGCGGGATTACAATAGGCGGACCAAGGATTGCGTCATGGACGAACTCGGCTTTAACAAAATTGCAGCAGCAGTGCTTGCAACAGCGCTCGGTTATATGGGCATTAAAGAAATTGCCCACGCCGTTATACATGTTAAAGCGCCTGCGTCACCGGCTTATGCTTTGGCCATTCCAGAAGCGGCGGGCGCAGCCGAAGAGGTTGAGCTGCCCTTCCCGCAAGCTGATTGGATTGCGGCGATGGACGCAGAGCGCGGCGCGAAAGTTTTTAAAAAGTGCACCTCTTGTCACAACGCCGATAACGGCGGTGCCAATGGTACAGGTCCAAATTTATGGAATGTCGTCGGTTCGCCTGCCTCGCAGAAAGCAGGTTTTGGTTATTCCAGCGCATTCAAAAGTTCTGGCGTCACTTGGACTTATGAAAATCTCGACCTCTACATGGAGCGCCCGACGAAATTTATCTCTGGCACGGCTATGAACTTTGTAGGTCTAAAAAAACCAGCAGACCGCGCGGCCGTGATTGAATATCTCCGTATTGCGGCTGACAATCCGGCAGCCAGACCAGAAGCTGCCGCTACGCCAGAAATGGAAGAAACTCTTTCTGCGGAAGACGAGATGACGCTTGAGGCTGAAGCCACAGAAAACAACCTAGTGGTTGATACGCCGGCGGCTGAGGATGCACCTACAACAGAAGATAAGTAACTCACGAATAAAGGGTTTTTATTGCCCTAAAGACGTTTAATAGTTCGCGGTTCACCTATACGCGCGCGGGCTGCCGCAAACGGCTCTTGAGCCACTTTCATATGAAATGCATTGGCGTGAAGCAGCGTCTCTCCATCGCTCATTATTCCAACATGGCCTGGCCAGAAAACAAGGTCGCCTCGCTTTAGAGCCGCCATATTTTTTAAAACTGTTCCAAGACTATCCTCTTGCTGGCCTGCGTCGCGCAAACAATCTCGCCCCACCGCGCGTAAGGCGCTTTGTACAAGGCCAGAACAATCAAGCCCATCCGTACTTACCCCGCCCCAAACATATGGCAATTCCAGATGCGCTTCAGCTATTGTGACGAAATCGGTTTCAACATAGCGGCCTAATGGCTGCAAATGTTTGCGGTGAATGTAACCGCCGCTTGAAAGTTCTATGAAGACATCTTCAATTCGCGCGGCGTTGATTTGCGCGCCCATGTGCAGCAAACCTTTAATACGGCTCTTAATATCTGCCTTTTTAAATACAGGTGCCTTTAAGGCGTTAATAAAATGCGTGCGCGGCACGAGGTCTTCGTTCAAGTTCTCACGCCTCACCCAGCCAATATAACCTAGTATATCTTGCGATAAGGGAGACATAGCCTGACCATAGGCCCAGTTTTTTTTAACCCGGTCTATACGAAATTCAAATCCAAATAATAGCTCTGTTTCTTGAGGCGCGGACTTTGACGGCTCCCGCAACAGCCAAGTTCGCGGCGCAGTGACGCGAGCGGCCATCAGGCGGCGAGCTGTCTTAGCTTCATCTCGCCGCGAATAGTTTCGGCAAAGCGTGTCAAAAAGGTCGATCCTCTGGCCGTGCGCACGATAACGACTGAGCGTTTATCACGAGGATCAGGGCGCCGTTCTACAAAATTATAGCCTGTTAACGTATCAAGAGCGCGCGATATCACGGCCTTAGTCACGCCTAAACGGCCCGCCAAAGAACGGACTGTGTGGGGCCCTGACTCCAAATAGACCGTCGTTAAAAGCGCAAATTGGCGAGATGTAAGATCAGGATCATCACCCATCACGCCATTGAGCGTCACCCGATGCCAAAGCGAAAGGGCATCACTATTATTCATCTTAGTCGGGCTCATGCGCGCGGCCTGAATCGGTGAAGACGAAGACCCATTTGCAGATGAATAGGCTGGACGACTTTGTCCCAAAACGGACCCCTTAGGTAAAACAAATCAATTTATGCACGTAGATTCGCACAAGGATGATTCTATGGTCAAGGGGGCGAGTATTAAACTTCACACTGACTGAGTGAAATTTCGGCTAAGCGACTCTATTTGCAGTAAATTTTAACGTATTTTTTCTTGTAACTCGGTGAAAGCATCGCAAAAATCTGAGAGGAATACGAGCTGAAACGGCACATATAAGCCGTAAAAGCATTGTCTGAGGCTAAATTCTGTTCAATGTCTTGCCGTGACCGCATCTGCGGTTGGTTCTGCCATTCATTTCTATTGACCGTAGCTATTCGGCCTTGACGTGATGAAGTAACCGTTTCTTAGAACGCGCTTATTGCGAGAAATCCCCGTTCAAACCCCCGGCTTTTAACCAGCTATATAAACCGCGAAGCGCAAACATATCCCCGCCCGCAGGATGCGCCGCACTCGAACTTGGATTCCAGCCATAGACATCCAAATGCATCCACGGCCGGTCTTTAACAAAGCGCTCAAGGAAAAGGGCTGCAGTCACCGACCCTGCGAAACTCCCGCCTGCGTTCTTCATATCCGCGATGGGCGAGCTGAGCA
>CAZFWZ010000070.1:0-14783 GCA_964522765.1 uncultured Caulobacterales bacterium
CTATAAAGGCCGTCCGCTACTCAATTCCACAACTGCCGAAGAGGAAGTCATGGAGCGTATTTTGCCGCTTGTCGCGAAATATGATTGCGCTGTTGTTGCGATTTCCAATGATGATACAGGCATTTCCGAAGACCCTGATGTGCGCTTTGAGGTTGCCAAACGCATTGTGAACCGGGCGTCTGATTACGGCATCAAGCCTGAAGACGTCGTTGTCGACCCTCTTGTCATGCCAATCGGCGCGGTGAATAGCGCGGGGACAGACGTCTTTAAACTGCTAGGCCGCCTTAGAAATGAGCTTGGCGTGAATACGACATGCGGGGCGTCAAATGTTGCCTTTGGTCTTCCAAACCGCCACACAATCAACAACGCCTTTCTGCCTATGCTACAATGCGCGGGCATGACATCGGCGATTGTAAACGTGCTTGATGATGGTCTTGTGCCGGCTGTGCGCGCGGCGGATGTTTTGAACGGCGTTGACCCGAACTGTTCGAATTGGATTAAGAATTACCGTCCCGCGCCTGCGGCGGGCGAAGGTGGACGCAGAGGCGGCCGCGGTGGTGCCAGAGGTGGGCGTGGTGGCGGCCGCCGTAATCGCGGTTAAGAGATAAGTTATGGCGACACATAAACTCATATTCATGCCCAGCGGTATTCAGACCACGGGCGAGGTCGGAGAGACCGTTTATGATGTCGCTTTGCGCTCTGGCGTTGATATGCAGTCTATCTGCGGCGGCAAAGGCTTGTGTAAACGTTGCCAAGTTGAGGTGGAGCCTGGAGAGTTTGCGAAATTTAATGTCAGCGTCACCGACGCCAATATCCCAAAACTCTCCCCGACTGAGAAGAAAGCCCGTCATGAGGGTGAGCTTTCTGACACCCGCCGCTTGGCCTGCCGCGCGAAAATCTGCGGCGACCTTGTTGTCGATGTTCCGAGCGACTCGCGCGAACGTGAAATGTCGATCAGTAAGACAAGCACGAAGATTGAAACTGACTTAAACCCTGCGGTAAAATTGTATCTTTTGCAGCTGCCTGTCCCGACCCTTGAAGATAACCCCTGCGATAGTGATACGCTTATTGAATTATTATCGTTTGAGCATGGCCTGCATGTGACGCTTGATCACCGCGCCGTCATAAAATTGCAGCAGATTTTGGCCAAGAATGATCGCCAAGTTGTTTGTGTGGTGCGCGACGCGGCTGAGGTGATTGACGTTTGGGCACCGTTACCCGCGAGCGAAAACCAGGACGTTTACGGGGCCGCGATTGACATAGGCTCGACCTCTGTGGCGCTCTATGTGTTTAACCTTGTGACGGGCGCGCCTGTCTATGAGAAGGCGGCGATGAACCCGCAAATCCGTTACGGCGAAGACCTCATGAGCCGCGTATCATATATTATGATGAATAAGGGCAGTGAGGATAAGCTCACGGAAGCTATCCATACGGAAATTCGCGGCCTGCTTGCCGAAGCTGTAAAGACGCTCGGCATTAAAATTGAGCAAATGCTGCATGTGATTTGCGTAGGTAATCCGATCATGCATCACTTGTTCATCGGAGCTAACCCCGTTGAGTTAGGACTTGCGCCGTTCTCATTGGCCATAAAAGACTGGATGGATATTCCGGCCTCTCGTCTTGATTTGGGCTTAACGGACGCCGCCCGCGTCTCGCTGTTTCCGCTAATCGGCGGACATGTCGGAGCGGATACTTCGGCGGCATATTTGACGCAAATGTCGGATATGGAAAACCGCACCGTGCTTTTGGTAGATATTGGGACTAATGCGGAGATTGTTCTCTCGCATAAAGGCAAGATTGGCGCCGCATCCTCACCAACGGGACCTGCGCTTGAAGGTGCGGAAATCAGCTCTGGAGTGCGCGCGACTTTAGGAGCCATTGAACGTGTGCGTATTGATCCTGTGACCAAGGACGCGAAGGTTATGATTATCGGTCATGATGAATGGCTATCTGATACCGACGGCAGCACGAATGATCACGCTATTGCAGGTATATGCGGCTCAGGTATTTTTGAAGTTATGGTGGAGCTGGCCAATGCAGGGCTGATTGACCAAGGCGGGCTGTTTAAGCCCGAACTTGCGCCGCAACGTTTTTCTCAGGACGGAAATGTGTGGGTCTATACGCTGATTGAAAAAGGCGAGAAATCTATCATCATCAAGCAAACAGATATTCGTGCTGTGCAGCTCGCTAAGGCGGCTTTGTTTGCGGGCGCGCAATTACTCGCAGAAAGTCTTGAGTGTGATGAGTTTGACGAAGTTCTTTTGGCGGGAGCTTTTGGGACGCACCTTGATCCGAAGTATGTCTCTGAGATTGGCATTATTCCCAATGCGCCCGCCGAGAAAATTCGCCCGATAGGCAATGCAGCGGGGATGGGTGCCGCGACCGCTTTACTTAATACGGCTGAACGTCAGCGCATCATTTTGGCAGTAGAAAAAATTGTGAAAATGGAAACCGCATTAGAGCCAAAATTTCAAGATTACTTTGTTGATGCGATGAAATTTCCAACCGCTACCACGACATCTGGCGATGCTAATTCAGGCCGAAGAAGTTCGCGTTCAGCGGACCGGGCGGCGCGTAGACGCGCGGCTTCGAGCTCTGAATAACGGTTCATGAAAGTCCTCATTGCAGGTGCAGGCATTGGCGGTTTGACAGCGGCTCTATGTCTTCTGCAGCGCGGATTTGACGTTAAAATTTATGAAAAGTCCGAAACGCTAGGCGAGGTCGGAGCCGGTATTCAGCTCCCGCCAAACGCAATGAAAGTGTTTGAAAAACTCGGCATTTCAGAGGCGCTGAAAAAAGTAGCCTTTGCACCAAAGGCACTTGAGGCAAGACTTGGTGAAGATGGCCGTAAAATCTTTTCAGTCCCGATTGATGCGCAGCATTGGGGCGGACCTTATCTTACGATACACCGCGCGGATTATATTGAAGTGCTCAAAACGGAGCTTTTAAGACAATACCCTAAATCACTGATATGTAATGTTAATATTGTTTCGTATAACGCGTCTGGTGCTGGAATTGCGTTTCAAACATCTAGCGGAGACGTGGTAAGCGGAGACATTCTCATTGGCGCGGACGGAATTAAATCCGCCATGCGCGGACAGATGTTGGGGGCGGATAAACCGCGTTTCACAGGCAATGTGGCTTGGCGCGCAGTTGTGCCCGCGAGCGCCTTGACCGCCGCCCCGCGTCCTACGTCCTGCGCTTGGTTTGGACGAGGCAAACATGCTGTGACTTATCCGTTGCGAGGCGGCGAACTTGTGAACTTTGTGGGCGTTGTTGAGCGCGAAGCGCCGCTGGATGAGGGATGGCGCGAGCGCGGAGACATCTCTGATATTCTTTCCGATTTTGCGGGATGGGATAGCTATTTGACTGATGTGCTCAAAGCTATCTCGCCTGACGATTTATATCGTTGGGGGCTATATGACCGCGCGCCGCTGGAGCGCTGGACTGATGGCCGCGCCGCTTTGCTTGGGGATGCCGCTCATCCCATGCTGCCCTTCATGGCGCAGGGCGCAGCGATGGCGGTCGAAGATGCATGGGCCCTGGCAGATGAACTCTCAAAGGCAGATGAACTCTCACATTCGAATGATATCAGTGCCGCGATTTTGCGTTATGAAAGCCGCCGAAAGCCGCGCGCGTCTATGGTGCAGGCCGCCTCACGGGCTAATATGAAAACATTTCATCAGCGCAGCACTTTAGGTCAAATTACGACATACGGTCCGATGTGGCTTGCGGGTAGTTATGCGCCATCTATCATCAAAAGGCGGCTTGATAAATTCTATGCCTATGACGTGACTGGAAATAAGCCCTGAAATTGATTAGATGAAGCTCATGACTAAAAAACCAATCTCCAAAGGCCAAAAGCTGACTGAGGCCCAAAGACGTGAAGCCCGCCTTGCTGAGACCTTGCGCGAAAATTTGCGTAAGCGCAAAGCTGCGGCACGTAAGGTTGCCCAGAAATCTGCCGATCAAGACAAAAGCTAAGGCTGCATGGTCACGCCCACAATAATGCCTTAAGACGGCCACACAATAGCCTGCCGATTCTACGAAATGGCAATATCAGAACGCCATTTGCGAAGGAGATATCATGGATAAAATCGTCATTGAAGGCGGTCATCAATTACGCGGCGAGATAGCCATCTCGGGGGCTAAGAACTCGGCTATTAAACTGATGGCTGTTTGCTTGCTTACATCCGAGCCTGTAACGCTGAAAAATATGCCGCGCCTGCGTGATACGCGCTCTATGGCTGGTTTATTGCGTCACATGGGCGTCGAGGTCGAAGAGGGCGACGGTTCAACAACGTATTTTCACGCCAAAGAGCTCAGCTCTACAGAGGCGCCTTATGATCTCGTGCGTAAAATGCGGGCGACCTTTAATGTGCTCGGCCCAACTTTGGCGCGCGAGCATAAAGCACGCGTCTCTTTGCCCGGCGGCTGCGCGATTGGAGCGCGGCCTGTCGATTTGCACCTCAAAGCGCTAGAAGCACTCGGCGCAACGATAGAACTTGAAGAAGGCTATGTCGTTGCCACTGCCAAGGGCGGGCTAAAGGGTGCAGACATCACATTTCCATTCATCAGCGTCGGCGCAACGGAGCATACGATGCTGGCCGCTGTCCTCGCGAACGGAACAACGGTTATTAATAACGCGGCGCGCGAGCCTGAGATTATAGATTTGGCCAATTGCCTGAATGCGATGGGCGCGAAAATCGTTGGCGCAGGACGCTCTGAAGTTACGATTATCGGCGTACCGAAACTCTCTGGCGTGACTTATTCCGTCGTTCCTGACCGCATAGAGGCCGGCACATATGCGCTTGCGGCGGCAACGGCGGGCGGGAAGGTTAAGTTGACCAATATTCGCCACGACCATCTCGGCTCGCTCTGGCCGCTGATTGCGCAGGCCGGCGCGAAAGTTTCAATGGATGAAAACACTGTCACGATTGAACGCGACGGCGGATTGATAAAGCCAATCGATATGGAAACGCAGGCTTATCCCGGCTTTCCAACAGATTTGCAGGCGCAGTTTATGGCGCTCATGTGCCTCGCTGACGGCGTGTCGATTATCCGTGAAAACATCTTTGAGAACCGCTTTATGCATTGTCCGGAGCTGCAGCGTATGGGCGCGAATATCACTGTCACAGGCCGCGAGGCGATTGTGCGCGGGGTAAAACAGCTTCACGGCGCGCAGGTTATGGCTACGGATTTGCGGGCGTCTGCCTCGCTTATTGCAGCCGGGCTGGCGGCTGAAGGACAAACGACAGTCGGACGCGTTTATCATCTTGACCGCGGCTTTGAAAATATCGAAGTAAAGCTTGGGCAATGCGGCGCTAAAATTTCTCGTATGCCCGAATAATAGTCTCTAAGTTTTGAGAACTGATAGGAAAAAGATGAGTAAACAGTTGAAATTAAAAGCAGAGACAACAGAGGATTTAACTGTCCTTTCAGGCGCGCTGCAGGACGCGATTCTGCGGGTTGGAGAAATCCAATATGCCGCTAAGTCGCGCGCCTTAACTCTGCGCCTATCAAGGTTTCGTCACGAAGCGAGTGGTAAATCTGAACGGGTGCTGTGCGGCCTGCGTTTTGATAGTGTGCTGTCTGTATCTTCCAAAGGTCTAAAGCGCGAAGACCCTGAAGCGCTTGCGGTGCTTATCGCTTTGATTTTTACGCCTGATAAAACCAAACCTTCTGGCGTCATTCACCTTGTTTTTGCGGGCGGCGGAGAAATTCGCCTTAAGGCCGAATGTATCGACGCCGTACTCGCTGATGTGTCTGAGCCAAGACCCACCAAATCAGTACCTTTGCATCCACCAGACAGCTCTGGTACTTAAGCCATATGAGCGGCGAGTCCACAGAACTTGAAGAGTTATCAGCAAACGATCATTACATCGTTGAGCTCAATATTGACCGCGAGAGTCTGCCTGCGACGAGCCCGGAAATGCAGCATGAACGCCGCGTTGCTATTTTTGATTTACTTGAAGAAAATTATTTCCGCCCGCTTGATAGTGAACGGGGACCCTATGTTGTGGATATACAGTTGCGAGATGCGTCAAAATTGATTTTGAAAGTGCAGCGATCTAATGGCGGCGCGCGCAATGATATCGCCATGTCGCTGACGCCTTTTCGGCGCATCGTCAAAGATTATTTTATGATTTGCGAGAGTTATCACAATGCCATTCGTACGGCGACATCGGCGCAGATTGAAGCGATTGATATGGGCCGCAGAGGGCTCCACAATGAAGGCTCTCGTCTTTTGATTGATAGCCTACGTAATCAGGCTGAGATTGAATTTAATACATCGCGCCGGATATTTACGCTAATTTGCTCACTACATAGGCGCGCCGTATGAGCGATATGCCAAATTCAGTCTTGTTTGTCTGTTATCTCAACTCGATTCGGTCGCCCATGGCCGAAGGATTGATGAAAAAGCGGTTTGAGCGCTCGCTTTATATTCAATCTGCTGGGTTATCTTCGGGCGAAATTGACGATTTGATGGTTGCTGTTATGGCGGAAAAGGGCGTTGATATGTCTAATCATCAGTCTCGCACACTCGCGGAATTGGGGGACACGAATTACGACATTGCTATCGCATTTACAGAAGATGCGGCTAATGCCGCCAAAGCTATGTTTGAAGGGACTGATACGATTGTCGAAACATGGCTGGTACCCGACCCCACGGCTGGATCTTTAGATGTGCGGGCAATGATGAACAATTACCGCGCCATTCGTGATTTTATTGATGCCCGTTTGGCGCGCCGCTTCGGCGAGAACAAGACTGCGTGATTTCTGCGTAAAAAGGGGTGTTTTTCTCTGGGAAATCCCTATATAGGGCGCTGTACCGCTGCAATTAGCGGTTTGTATTGAAAATTGAGGACTAAATTTGGCTAAAGAAGAATTATTGGAGTTTGAAGGCGAAGTCGTCGAGCTTCTTCCGAACGCGACATTTCGCGTGAAACTCATCAATGATCATGAGATCATTGCTCATACAGCTGGTCGTATGCGCAAAAATCGTATCCGCGTACTTGCGGGCGATAAGGTCACTGTAGAAATGACCCCTTACGATCTGACTAAAGGTCGTATCACCTACCGCTTTAAATAATTCTATGAGCGCGCCCCGTGCTCATGTGCCAAGATTTATCTTGGCCTCTGCTTCGCCGCGCCGCATAGATTTACTGGCACAAATAGGCGTGACGCCGGACGCCATCATTCCTGCAGATATAGACGAGACACCCGGCCCAGGTGAGCTTCCGCGCGCACATGCCTCGCGGCTCGCAACGCAAAAGGCTGTTGAGGTGGCTAAGGCTCAAACAAATTGCGTCATACTCGCGGCAGATACCGTCGTCGGGGTAGGGCGTAGAGTTCTTCCCAAAACTGAAACTGAAGATGAAGCTAAGCTTTGTCTGGAGCTATTATCTGGCCGTGCACACCGTGTTTACACAGGGGTTTGCATGATTGGATTGGACGGCACGCCTCGTATGCGGGTGTCTGAAACGCGGCTGAAAATGAAACGGCTAAGCAAGGCCGAGCAGCAGGGCTATATCGAGAGCGGGGAGTGGCGCGGTAAAGCGGGCGGCTACGGTATTCAGGGTTTGGCAGGCGCATTTATTGCCTCGCTGAATGGGTCTTACACGGGTGTTGTTGGGCTTCCTATTTTTGAGACCCGAAATCTTTTGATATCTGCTGGAGTGATAAAGTGAAACGTAGAGCGGTGATCGAAGAGGCGGTCGGGGAGACTCGCGCCGCCGTATATGAGGGCAAGAAATTAACCGAGCTCTACACGTGGCGTTGGTCTGATAAGGGCAAGCCGCGCGCGGGAGATATTTTCTCTGGCCGCGTGTCGCGTATTGAACCGTCTCTTGGCGCGGCTTTTGTCGAGCTTGGGTTTGGTGCGGATGGTTTTTTGAAATTCTCTAATGCTCCCGCCGCGCCGCGCCTGACGGAAGGCAAATATATTAAAGTCTTCGTCACGCGCGATGCTGAGCCGGGAAAAGGTCCTATTTTAAAATTTGAAGACATGGCTGAAGGCACACATAAAGGCCCCATTAAAAGTAAGACGCTCAGAGAGTTTCTGGCGGAACGCTATGCCGGTATTAATTTTGATCAGGCGGCCGTAAATTCTGTAGATGAGGCAGTTGAAAGCGAACTTGCGATTTCTGGCGGCGGCTCCATTGCGATAGAGCGTACGCGCGCACTTACGGCCATTGATGTCGATAAGGGCCGTGCGAACTCAGGCTTTGAAGTCTCGCTAGCGGCGTGTGAGCTGATTGCGTCCCAAATACGTCTTCGCGGGCTTGGCGGATTATTCGTGGTTGATTTCCCAAATCTTCGTCAGGTAAAGCAGCGCGAGAAAATTTATGCGGCGCTGCAGAAGGCATGTGAGGGTGATCCTGAACCTATCAAAATCGCGCCCATGTCGCGCTTTGGTACGATTGAAATGACGCGCGCTAAAACGCGGCTGTCGCTGGACGAAACGCTGACTGATAAATACGGCGAACCTACCGCTGAGACGCTCGCAATACGCGGACTACGCCAGCTAGAGCGGGAAGGACGTGCTAGCGGCGGGGCGAAGCTAATGCTGACATTACCTAAAGCCGCTTTTGAATGGCTAGGCGATGACATGATCGGGTGGCGAGACGTGATGACCGAGCGTCTGGGTGCGCGCTTTACCGTGGCTCAGGGCGAGAGCGTATCTGTCGAGGCAGACCGCTAATGGCAAAGCTGTGCCTCATATGCGCCAAAAAGGAAGCTTCAAGCGAGTTTAGACCGTTTTGCTCCAAGCGCTGCGGCGATATTGATTTGGGCCGCTGGCTTAACGGAGCTTATGTCATTGAGGGCGAAGACGGCGGCGCGCTAGACCCTGCCAACGACCTTGGCCCGCAATTAGATAGATTTAAGCCTAACACGGATGGTGATTAGTTTCTCTCGCCTGTTTGATGTCAAATATATTAGCTTCGCTATTTTATTTCGTGCTTCGCCGCGTTACGATGTCTTAAATAAGAAAGAGGTCACCCATGGGAAAGCAATATAACACGGCTGAAGAGGCGTTGTCAGGGGTAACGTTTGACGGCATGACAGTCATGAGCGGTGGTTTTGGCCTTTGCGGTATTCCGGAAAATTTCATTGCGGCTCTGCGTGATAGCGGTGCAGTTAATCTCACCGTTATATCGAATAATGCAGGTGTTGACGGCTTTGGACTTGGGCAACTGCTCGAGACGCGCCAGATCAAGAAGATGGTAAGTTCTTATGTTGGGGAGAACAAAGAGTTTGAGCGGCAATATCTGGGCGGCGAATTAGAACTAGAATTTAATCCGCAAGGCACACTCGCCGAACGTATCCGCGCGGGCGGTTCAGGCATCCCGGGATTTTATACAAAGACAGGTGTAGGTACGCTAATTGCCGAAGGTAAAGAGCATAAAGATTTTGCCAATTCTGACGGCGTGGAGGAAACTTACATCATGGAAACGGGCCTCAAAGCTGACCTGTCAATCATTAAAGCGTGGAAAGGCGATGCGGAGGGTAATTTGATTTTCAAAGCCACAGCCCGAAACTTCTCGCCGATGATGGCAATGGCAGGAAAGGTCACCGTTGCCGAAGTGGACGAGATTGTACCTGTCGGCTCGCTTGATCCCAATTTCATTCATACGCCCGGTGTTTTTGTGCAGCGCATCGTCGAAGCGAAATGCGAAAAACGAATTGAGCAGCTAACTGTGAGGGCTGCGTCATGAGCTGGAGCAGAGATGAAATGGCAGCGCGGGCCGCGCGCGAGCTCGAAGATGGATTTTACGTCAATCTCGGCATAGGTATACCCACGCTTGTCGCTAACCATATTCCTGATGGCATTAACGTCACCCTTCAAAGCGAGAACGGTATGCTGGGCATGGGGCCGTTTCCATATGCGGGCGAAGAGGACGCGGACCTGATTAATGCGGGTAAGCAAACCATTACGACCTTGCCGAAATCAAGCTTCTTTGACAGCGCGACAAGCTTTGCCATGATACGCGGGGGGCATATTGATTTATCTATCCTCGGAGCAATGGAAGTCTCGGAAGGCGGTGATATTGCAAACTGGATGATACCCGGGAAAATGGTTAAAGGCATGGGCGGGGCGATGGACCTCGTTGCGGGTGTGAAGCGCTGTATCGCGCTATTTGATCACACTAATAAACGCGGGGAGAGTAAATTTATCAAAGCCTGTACATTGCCGCTGACAGGAAAGAGCTGCATTCATATGATTGTGACAGATCTTGGCGTGTTTGATAGGTCGAGCGGAGCGGAGCGCTTTAAACTTGTGGAACTTGCGCCTGATGTCACGCTTGATGAGATTAAGTCTAAAACCGAAGCGGATGTGATTTGGGGCTGATGAATGTCTAAGACAGTTATTATTATCGGAGCCTCTCACGCCGCGGCGCAAACCTCTGTCAGCCTGCGGCAATCGGGATGGGAAGGGCGCATTATTGTCATTGGAGACGAAGCGGCGCTACCTTATCACCGGCCGCCTTTGTCTAAGGATTTCTTATCAGGACAAAAAACTCTCGGCGACATTCTCATTCGGCCTGCCGAAAGCTATGAAGCTGCGGATATAGAGATGAAACTTGGCGTACGCGTAGACGCGATTGACCGAGATGCCAAAACTGTTCTTACGGACGCTGGCGAAACATTGCCTTATGATAAGCTTGTCTTGACGACAGGCGCTCGAGTGCGGCGACTGCCTGTGCCGGGTGAGGACTTAAGCGGCGTGTTTTATCTTCGCGATAGCGCGGATGTGACCGCGATCAAGGCTAAGATTGAAACGGCCAAGTCGGCAATCATTATTGGCGGTGGTTATATTGGCCTTGAGACTGCGGCGTCGCTGCGAAAGAAAGGCCTTTCGGTGACTGTGCTTGAAGCTATGCCGCGTATTCTGCAGCGAGTCACGGCTGAGGAAATGTCGAGTTTCTATAAACGTATCCACACAGAGGAGGGGGTTGCAATAGCGGAGAACGTTGTCGCCTCTGAGATTACGGCGCAAGGGGAACAGCTTGCGGTGCTAACCAAGTGCGAAAAGACGCTGACAGCAGATATGGTCATTATCGGGATTGGCGTCATTCCCAATATGCAGCTTGCTGAAGCGGCGGGTCTTGAGACCGGTAATGGCATTGTGGTCAATAAGTTTTGTCAAACCACTGATCCTGACATCTATGCGGCGGGGGATGTGACGTGGCACTATAATCCAATCTATGATGCCCATATCAGGCTTGAATCCGTGCCTAATGCGACAGAGCAGGGCAAAGTGATTGCTTTGCATCTTACAGGCAGCCTTAAACCCTATAGCAGCCTGCCGTGGTTTTGGTCCGACCAGTTTGACTTAAAGCTCCAAATCGCAGGGCTTTCCACGGGCTTTGATGAGATCGTTATCAGGGGCGACATTAAGACGAGCCGCAGTTTTGCAGCCTATTATTTCAAAGAAGGGCAATTTATCGCAGTTGATGCCGTCAATGCCCCACGTGATTTCATGTTTGGTAAAATGTCTCTGACCAAAGGTGTCAATCTGGATCAAAGCAAACTGGTCGACCCTGATTTGAATTTGAAAGACTGCGTTATTTAATTTGTAGAGTCTGGTTGCGCCGACATCGAAATGATTCGCTCAATATTTCCCTCTTGTTCACATATATTCTCCTTGTTCAATTATATGCCCTTGGAAGACCTACGGCCTTCAAAACTAATTAAGACGGTCTAACCCCTTGTCGTGCATGACTTCCGTGACAATTTTGCAACTGGTAAACCAATTTCGTAAAATTGGTTCAAATACAGGTTGACAATATGTTTGACATTGGGTCTTTTAAAAATATTGAATTCATCAATTTGTCCGATATGACAACCATACGGACGTTTCAGGGGAAAGATATCATGAAACACGGCTCTAAAATTGCGGCGGCTTTACTGTCCGCATCCACGCTTGCAATGGCGACATCTGCCTTTGCGCAAACTTCGGATGAAGTTATTGTAACAGGCATTCGCGCCTCGCTAGAGAACGCGCTTGTTGAAAAACGTGAGGCTGATAGCCTTATTGAGGTTATTTTGGCAGAAGATATTGGTAAGCTACCTGACCAAAACCTTGCTGAAGTTCTAGAGAATATCACAGGTATCCAAATTACTCGTGAAGAGGGCGTCGGTACAGGTGTTCAAATTCGTGGTACAGATTCTAACCTAACCCTGATCAATGGTGTAAATACTGTTGATGCTGGAAACGGCCGCCAAGGTATTAACTTTGAAGATATTAACCCAGCCATTATCGCGGGCGTAGAAGTCATCAAAGCGCCAGAAGCTAAACATATCGAAGGCGCGGTCGGCGGTACGATTAACCTTAGAACAATTCGCCCGCTCGCTTTAGATGGGCCTCTGTTGAATGTCCGTGCTCAGCTTGAAGATAGTAGTCTTACTGATGGTTTGAACCCAAGACTTTCCGGTGCGATTGGCCAGAAATGGGAAAATGCCAAGGGCCAAGAATTTGGCGTGGTTTTGAGCGGTAGTTATACAGAATCTGAGAACACAGCATTCCGTCCGCGTCTTGATCGCGATAATTTGACAGATTGTACAGTTGCTACACCGTCTTCTGCTTGTCCAGCGGGTGCAACGTCCTTCTTGGGTGTTCAGTTCTTGAATCAAGTCCAAAGAACAAATGATTTTGAAACAATTAACATTTCAGGTTCTGTAGAAGCTAAGCCAACTCAAAATTTGAGAATATATGGTGACGTGATTTATAACGATCAAGAACGTCTTCTGTCAGGCTCAAGAGTGCAGGCGTCTAACGTGAGCCGTCTTAACGGCAGTGGTGACCGTGCGGTGATCCCAGGCGGTAATATTAACTTCACGGCCTTTGACACATTTGACTTGGGTTCAGTTCCTGGGCCAAATGGCACGCAAGAGCTCGGGGATATCCTAGCTGTTACGGCAGGTACTTTCAGCCCGCTTCAAGCTGATGCGCAAGTCAATGATGGCCGCGGCGCTCCATTCTTGCGGGTTGGCTCTGATGCGGGTTCGCGCTTAACTGAAACTACAACTATCAGACTTGGTGGTGAATGGGAGAAGGATGCATGGACAGTTGGTGCTGAATTCGCCAGATCAGAATCTGATAGCGTCAATCCAAATTTGTCAGTCAACCTCAATTTCATCAACCCGAACTCATTTATTGCGCCAAGCGGTGATGACTTTAGAGATGAAAATGGTACGCCAATCATTTTTGATTTTACCGACGGCGGATTTGGCTTTGATATTAATTTTGCTGATCCATTTGCGCCATCAGAAGCCGACCTTCTCGACCCACGTAATTATGTGGTTGATGGTACGCCTACCTATAGTGCTGACGAACGTGAAAATGAAGAAGACGCTTTCCGTATTGATGCGAATTATGATTTTGCAGAATCTGGTCTGTCATCTTTCCTTAAGTCTGTCGATGTTGGCTATCGCTTTGCTGACCGTACGACCATTAGAGACGACATCAGCGCGAGCCGCAGTGGCAGTGGCCAGCTTGGGAACAGTTTGAATGCGTCATTGATTCAACCAATTCTTGGTTTAATTCCTGATAATTTCGGCTCTGCAACTGGAAACGCATTGGCGGTTGATGGTGTCTTACAGGTGGATCCGTCTCTAACAAGAGACGCGCAAGCAACAGTGGACTTGATCAATGCGGCCGCACTGACCCAAGGCCTTGGTCCGCTATTCACGTCTGGTTTGCAGTCTGAAGAAAATGCTTTCTTTGATATTCAAGAAGAGACGCATGCGCTTTATGGTCAATTCAATTTTGATTTCGGTAGAGTTCGCGGTAATGCGGGTCTGCGCTATATTGACACTGATATCGCGTCGACAGCGAATATCTTTACCGACGGTAACGCAGTCTTAACAACGATTGATAATGGCTATGATCACTTCTTACCGCGCGTAAACGTAGCTGTTGATGTAATCGACAATCTCATCCTTCGGGGGTCTTTCTCTCAAGAGATTAACCGTCCTAGCTTTACAAGCATAACAGCCGCGAGAACATTCCCTGATTTTGGGGGTGTTAACTCTAACTCTGTGGGTGGTAACCCGTTCTTGGAGCCAGAAGAAATCGATGCCTTTGATGTGTCAGCGGATTGGTATTTTGCGCCAGAAGCTGTCTTTAGCATCGGCTATTTCCGAAAAGAACGTGACGGTTTATTTGGGGCGTCTGTAGATTCGCCAGATGAAACTAATAATCTTCGTGATGTTGTTGGTCCTGAGTGTGAAGGGGGCGGTATTTTCTCTCCTGGAACAGAAGCCGGTATTTTTGGTAACGGCGAAGTTGGCGTGTGTGTTGGCAATCAGTCAACATTCAATTCTGATGGTGAGACCACGCAAGAAGGTATTGAGGTTGGTTTCCAATATAACCTTTCAGGCTGGGAAGATAGAATTGGTTGGGCTTCTGGTTTTGGTATGACAGCGAACTACACATATCAAACTGAAAGTAATAATACGGGCTTTGTCCCAGTTACCAACGGTCGTGCTGTTGCCATTTTTGACTCACAAGGTCTCACTGATGTTCAGCGTGAAAATGCGACATTGTTGAACCTATCTGAACATGCGTATAACATCACTGGGTATTATGAGAAATTTGGCCTGTCAGCCAGATTGCGTTACACTTGGCGTGATGCATTTGCAACAGATGACTTGCCGGGTACTGGTAACGTCTTTAGTCCACTTGGGTTTAGAGGTGTTCAAGACTCTAGAGGTCAGCTTAATGGTAGCCTGAGCTATGATATCAATGATAATTTCACAGTGAACGTTGATGCGGT
>CAZFWZ010000071.1:0-1067 GCA_964522765.1 uncultured Caulobacterales bacterium
AAAATAACTCACAGTGACCTTTTTAGGGTCTTCCATGCGTTTTATGCGGTTCCCACTACCCAACATTCTGGCGGATTGGTTTCAAATGAAGCCAAAATGCCAGTCATCTCATCCAAGGGCATTTTGGAAAGAAATATTTACTAAAGTAATAACAAATTAAAAAACACGGCTACTTTCCCCTATTTATCAAGTCTGCTACTGCCAGCATAGCTGACTAAAACTGAGCGTCTTAAAATCGCTCCATAACGGCCGTTGGTAATATTTGAGATTTAAGTTGTAATTCGCCTCGGTAAGACACTCGCTAAAGTCTCCAACGCCACTACCGTGGCCTTATATGTAAGTTTGGCAAAACCAAAACTTACAAGACATCGCCTTCAATGCTGCCCTTCATCATCTCTAACCGTTCTTTGACGGGAAGGAGTTCGGGGTAGAGGCGCGCGGCTTCTTTATAGGTCTCGTAAGCGTCTTCGGTGCGGCCTATTTTCTCAAAAATATTGCCGAGCGTCCAATGGGCATAAAACTGGCGCGGCTCTAGGATGAGGGCTTGGGTGACTTCGCTGAGGGCGCGGGACAAATCATCTTCCTCGTAAGCCAGCCTTGCTGAGCGCGCCCAGCCTTCGGCATAGTCTGGCGAGAGCTCAATGACGTGGTTATACATGCGGCGTGCAAGGCGGTCATTACCGCGTTTTTGCGCGGCGGTTCCGCGCCGCAGCAGCATATCAACAGAGCTTGATCCGCTATCGAGCCATATGGCCCAAATCTCTTCGGCGATAAGGTTAGCGGATTCGGCATTATCTTCGGCTTGCAAGCGCTCAAACAAGGCGTCCAGACGTACCGTTCGCTCTTCAGATTCAGACAGGCGCGAATAATCGGGTTTATCTATGGGCGCGGCGGCTTCGTCTTTGTCCCCGAGGTCTTTGGGCGTAAGCGTGAGGAGCTCACCTGTTTCAGGGTCAATTGTCCCTTCGGGCAAACCGAAGTCTTGCAGCTCATCCAGCGGAATAACTTCTGGGAGAGCGTCTGGCTCAGACAGGCTATCCGGCTTGAAAGGGCGAACCGTCTCAGGA
>CAZFWZ010000071.1:1167-14482 GCA_964522765.1 uncultured Caulobacterales bacterium
GTCTCAGGATCTTGAACAGCCTCTGGCGGCTCGACTTGCGTGTCTTGCGCGAAAGCAGGCGTGACCGTGCTCAGCAGCAATGCTGCCGTAGCCAGACCCAAGAAATGCTTTACTGAACGTTTCATATGCAGACACACTGACGCCCCCTGCCCGTTAAGGCAAGAGGCGTCATCATGTGGGAGTGTCACAGTTTTGAGAACTGAGACGATTAACTTAACCTTGGCGCGCCTTAAAGCGGGGATCGGTCTTGTTAATGACGTATAGACGGCCTTTGCGGCGCACAATTTGGCAATCGCGGTGGCGGTTTTTAAGAGAACGGAGTGAGCTGCGGACTTTCATGACCTTGGCTTTCTATCAATTATTGAAATCAGAATGGGGCGTATAAGTTGGCTCCCCCTCCAAGTCAACGGGGTTTCTGTTTAAGTCAAAGGGGTTTTAAGGGCAAAAAACGCGTAAGTCCGTATATTTACCCTGTTTTCTCTATTCGGCGGCCCTATTTTATATCCGCATCACAACTGAGTCGAAAACGAGTCGAAAATCGCTAAAAAACCCACAGTTAAACCCAAAATTAAAGAGACGGATCTCTATCCGCCGCTGAAAGCCTATTTTGAAGGCAAAGGGTATGACGTCAAAGGCGAAGTCGGCGCGGCGGACCTTGTGGCCCTGCCCTTTCACGCGCCCGAAGATGGTGAGCCCATTATTGTTGAGATGAAAACGGGCTTTACCCTCTCGCTTTTCCATCAAGCCATAAAACGCCAAGCCATGACCGACCACGTCTATATCGCGGTTCCGCGCAAAACCGGGAAAGCCGCGCTGGTCGCCATAAGGCGCAACAAAATGCTCTGCCGCCGTTTGAAAATTGGCCTCATCACCGTGCGAATGAAAACGGGGCAGATTGATGTGCATTGCGAGCCCAAAGATTTCACGGCGCGCAAACAGCCCGCCAAAAAAGCTCAGCTGCTCAAAGAGTTCGGCTCACGCCACGGCGATCCCAATAAAGGCGGCATGACAAGTGTTGGGCTTATGACCTCCTACCGCCAAGGCGCGCTGCGATGCGCCAAAGTGCTCCATGATGAAGGGGCCTGCAAAGGCTCCTATGTGGCGAAAATGGCAGGCTTTGAAAAGGCCACACGCCTCATGGCGTCCAATCATTACGGCTGGTTTGAGAAGGTCGATAAAGGCATATACGGCCTGACCCGCGAAGGCGCGAAAGCCCTCGACGAGAATGCAGAGTTGGTGTCATCTATGATGGAAAGCGGCTAAATCTAAACACTTCGTTAAGCACGTTTGCTTACGGTCTGTTAACAACTGCGGCCCGCCCTATCGGGCTGCGACTAATTTTGGTAGTTTGGATTATGTGGACCCGACGTCTTAAACCTTTCGTTTTGACCTCCCTTGTGGCGATGTCCGCATGCGCCACTACCCCTCAATCATCTGCGCAAGTGACGGCGGCGGCCATAACCCCGCCTGTGCCTGTACCGCGCGTCAAACCTGTTGTCGTTTCGGTCGCGGAAAAGCAGAAAGCCTTCGACGCGTGGAAAGCCGACTTCACAAAGCGCGCTATCGCCAAGGGCTATCCCGCCTCCCTCGTACGCAGCGTCATTCAGCCAACCAAAATCAATGAACTCGCCCTAGAGCGCGATAAAACTCAGCCCGAATTCACCAAACCGATTTGGTCCTATGTTGACAATGCCGCCTCTCCAACCCGCCTTGCGGACGGCAAGGCCGCCTTTTCGCAAACCAAATCCGTCCTTGCGGACGTAGAAGCGCGTTATCAAGTCAGCTCCCATATCCTCACGGCAATCTGGGGGCTTGAGACCAGCTATGGCCGCATTATGGGCAGTCATGACATCCCTAGCGCGCTCGCGACATTTGCATTTGAAGGTCGCCGCATGAAATTTGGCGAGGAGCAGCTCTTTGCTGTACTCGACATCCTGCGCAGCGGCGCGGTCACGCGCGATCAGCTAATCGGCTCTTGGGCCAGCGCGATGGGCAACACCCAATTCATTCCCACGACCTTCCGTGATTACGCCGTTGATTTTGACGGTGATGGCCGCAAAGACTTGTGGAAATCCAAAGCTGACGCGCTGGGCTCTGCCGCGCATTATCTCAAACGCTCTGGCTGGCGTTACGGCGAACCCGCATTTGCCGAAGTGACCCTTCCGCAAGGCTTTAACTACGCCCTCGCGGACGGACGCAAACGCAACGTCGGCGCATGGGACACGCTTGGCGTAAAACCTCAAAATGGACAGAACTGGTCTCAAGCGTCCATGACGATGGAGACTAAACTAATCGTCCCCGCAGGCGCAAATGGTCCTGCTATTCTGACCTTCAAAAACTTTGACGTCATTAAGCGTTATAATAATTCCACGAGCTACGCGCTCGGCATATCCATGCTTGCAGAAGCTCTCGCAGGACGCCCCACACTACAGAAACCCTGGCCTAAGTCAGATGAACAAGTTGCCTTTAAAGACTTGATTCGCATGCAAAAAAAGCTAACGGCGCTCGGCTATGACACCAAAGGTGCAGACGGCATCATCGGCCCCAACAGCCGCAAAGCTATTCAGGCTTGGCAGGTGAAGAATGGACTGCCTGCTGATGGTTATATTGAGCAAGGCATGTTTCGAAAGATAATGGCGTCTAAGCGTTAAGCCTTCCCCTTCACGTCACCATCGCGCGCTAGAAACGGATAGTTCGCTTCGACCGCATAGGTATTCGCCACGCCCTTGGCGCTTTTTTTAGGGCTAGGCCAGCTCGACACCAATTCCATTTCATCAACGAGGAACGGTTTTGTATTAAACCGCGAGGTGCGGGTTTCAAACGCAATCACACGCTCTGGCGGCGTATGCCGCAAATAGGCTAGAGTGACATGCGGCATAAACTTGCGCTTCTCAAGCTCAAGCCCTGCCCGCCGTGCGGCGACTTTGCATTTTTCATGCAGCGCCAACAGTCCGTCATTTTTCTTCACGCCAAGCCATATCGCGCGCGGTTCCTCACTGCCAAAATGGCCTGAACCTTCAAGCTGTAGCGTCAGCGATTTTTGCCGTATCTGCGCAAGCTCATAATCCAACGTTTCCGCCTGATCGAGCGTAACATTGCCGTAAAAGGCCGTGGTGATATGCAGCTTTTCGGCGTCAACCCAGCGCGCACCCGCGACGCCGCGCTGCACGCGGGCGATATCACGCAAAATGTCAGGGTGAAGGCGAAGGGCCGTAAATAACCGCATATCAGAAGCCTAGCAGACCGGTGAACGGAACTGCTTATGAATCTCGTGAGCCGCCTTTTCCATCTCTTTTGTCCATGTGATGTTATGCGCGTCAATATTTTGCTTAAGCTGCGCGAGGTTTGTCGCGCCAATAATGTTAGATGTCACAAACTCGCGGCTTTCCGAGAATTTAAGTGCGAATTGCGCAGGCGTAATCCCAAGGTCGTGCGCAGCATCGTTACAAGCCTTCACGGCGTCAAACGTTCCATAATTAGAGTAGCGGCCTAGAAACTCTGGAAACAAGTCTTTACGTGAGCCCTTCGGGATTTTTTCGCCGTCATACTTCCCTGTAAGATAGCCCATGCCGAGAACAGAGTAAGGTAAAAGGCTGACATCTTCGCGCAGAGAAATCTCCGCTTGGGTATAATCAAACCGCCTCGCCAATAGGCTGTAGACATTCTGAATCGAGGCAATACGCGGCAAATTATGGGCCTCAGAGAGCTGCAGAAATTTCATCATGCCCCATGCGCTTTCATTAGATATTCCTATATGGCGAATATTCCCTTTGCGAACATGAGCCTCCAAAGTGGTTAGGATATCAAACAAAGATTCCATATCGTTAGCATCATAGTCGCGGTAGCTATGAAATCCGAAGGCTGGAATGCCGCGGTCGGGCCAATGCAGCTGGTAAAGATCAATATAATCGGTCTGCAGCCGTTTCAGAGATTTCTCTACGGCCTCATCAATTTGTGCTTTGGTGTGACGCGTCAGGCTCACTTTGCCGTCTCTCGTCCAAATCATGCCAGACCGGCCCGTAACTTTGGTCGCGAGGAAAAAATCGTCCCGCTTTTTACGCGCCTTAATCCACGTCCCGATATACGCCTCAGTACGGCCTTGCGTTTCGGCGCGGCCCGGTACGGGATACATCTCTGCCGTATCGATAAAATTAATGCCTTCGCCAATAGCATAATCAAGCTGCGAATGGGCGTCTGATTCGGTGTTTTGCTGGCCCCATGTCATAGTTCCAAGACAAACAGAGGTCACCATATCGCCTGTACGGCCGAGTTGTCGTTTTTCCATGGCTAAAGCCTCTTGTAACTATAATTTAATTCTATGCGGGGAGTATTTGGATTCTGCGATGATATGCACTATATAGTGTATAGAAGCCGTGACAACGGCAGAGCTTGAATAGGAGCAATTTAATGAATCAGTTCAATAACGCTGTAGGAAACTCAGCCGAGGTCGATATTGGCCTCAAAAACTTTATGCTTGGAACTTACCGCTACATGGCTATGGCAATGGCGGTCACGGCAGGCGTCGCTTATTTCGGCGGCCAAGCCATTCAGAGTAACCCGGAACTGTTGAAAATTCTTCGGAATCCAATTTTAATGCTTGGTTTTATCTTCGCAATCCCACTCCTCTTTGGCGCGGTTGGCCGTAAATTACCAACAATGAGCCTTGGCGGCGTACAGGCCTTCTTGTTTGGCTTTGCCGCCTTCATGGGTGTATTCATGTCAGCTGTTTCGGCCTTTGTACCCGGTATGATTATCGCGAAGATTTTCTTCATGACTGTCGCTATGTTCGGCGCGCTCAGCCTGTTTGGCTACTCAACGCAGCGTAATCTTTCCACCTATATTAAATATGCCTTTGCAGCTTTCCTTGGCTACATCGTTATTAACGTACTCGGCATGTTTATTCCTGCACTTCGCCCAACAGGCCCAATGGATATAATCATTAATCTGATTGCCTTAGGCGCGATTGCGATGATTACAGCATGGGAAACACAAATGCTTAAGCGCGTGTATTACAGCGCTCAAGGCAACCCATCCATGATGACCAAAATGTCTGCATACGGCGCAGCTAGCTTACTGCTCGCTTTTGTGAACATGTTCCAAATCTTAATGAGCTTATTTGGCCGCGAATAGCCGCTGATAACGTCTAAAAAATCAAACCCCGCAAGCTTTGCTAGCGGGGTTTTTTATTGCCTAAATTATAAATAAATCAGTGAGTTACGCGAAAGCGTTGTTTGTCAAAAACGCGCAGCACGGCCTTCAGATCATTGCCGCGTTTCAGAATCAACCCGCCCGGCGCTATCACGCTAAATTGGCCCTGCTTATCCTTTAGCTTAGGCCTCTTTTCAATACGGTAAAGCGCATGCTCACTTGCGCGGCGATAGATAGAAAATACGGCTCTCTCTTTGAGAAAATCCATCGCGTAGTCTTTCCACTCACCTTGACTCACCATGTGTCCATAGACATTTAGAATCAGTGCCAGTTCCGTGCGGTGAAAGGCAACCTGTGAGTTTTCATAAACTTGGGAAGACGTAAGCTGACGCGGCTTTGACGCATTGGCGTTTTTCGGAGAATTTGTAGGATGTAGCGGAACAACTTTTGAGCTCATACAATAACTTAACTGAGTTTAGCCAAGGTTCAAGCCTGAAACAGTCAACTCGCTATAGTTAATCTGGCTTAATCTCTCTTGCGACTTTGTCACGATTTGCCTTGATTTTGCCACAATTCGGACCCGTTCCCGCCGCTTTACAACGTCACTTTGACTATGTTGATTGATCAGGGCGCTTCACGGTTATTTATAACCCCCAGCCCTTCCGTAAGGTCCTGTTTAATTCAGCATCGCATCTACGCGATACAGACATGTCGGCTCTCCCAATCCGGCATCCCAAAACCGGTGCTTCCCTATTAGCCATCGGTGAACGACCTCAAAGCGACCAGCCCCGCTTTGAGGTCGACTCATTTAAACTGATAAAATGTTGGTATCGGGTGAACAACGTCGGCTTGTACTTGCTAAAACCGTGCGAAATTCAGAGTCAAAATCACTTTTTTTTGGGCCGAAATGGCAAAAAAAACAGGACTAAATCACCTTTTTAAGGTCGAAAAACCACTTTTTTAAAGGCTATTTTGGCGAATAAACGCTCGCGCTGAGCACTTTCATAGTCTCGGGGTCATGAACAAGCGCAGCATATGCCGTTCCGTCGTCAATAGTTTTGGAAAGCTTGCTTCCTGCTTTCACAGTTTTTACGTCTGTCACAACATTGACTAATCGCAAAGTTCGGCCATGGTTTTCACCTGCCTTAACAGGCACTTTTTGCCATCCCGGCAGATAGCTAACAAGCGTCACATCTGCGTCCGAATTTAAAACAAGCTCACCATTTTCCGCGCTCAGATCAACGTTAATGTCTTTATCGGCCAAGGGCATAGTACGTACATCTTTTTCAGAATAGCGCGGGCTATGGGCGGACCCATTGAGAATGATTTGAGGCGTGTAAACATTGCCAATACCGAAGGCTTCACCATAAGCGCGCTGCCGTGACGTGAAGGTAGAGTCGCCAAAGGTATCTTCCCAGCCGAGATAATCCCAATACGTCACGCCATAAGTGAGAACGAGCATATCCTCATCTTCCTCCCAGAGCTCTCCAACGAACTCATTTGCAGGTGGACAGGATGAGCACCCTTGCGAGGTGAAAAGCTCCACGACTGTTGTAGGCGTGTCTCCAGCAAAAGCAGACGCGGAACTCGCGAGGACTACCGCCAAGGATAAGGCTGATTTACGTATACGTGACGGAATGATTTTTTTACTTGTCATAGGTAGTATAAAACACAGCTGAGGTAAAAATACTAATAGCAAACACATCACAGATTGGTGAGCGAGTGAATTACATAGACGGCTCAACTTTAGCCTTCTTCTTTTCCTCTGGGTCTTGGTCTGGCTGACCGTCCGCTGACAGCAAAACCGCAATCCAATGCGTGGTCTTAAACTGAGCGAGAACAATCATAAAAATAACGGTGAGCGGCGCAGATAGAAACGCCCCTACCCCGCCGAGCAGAGCTTGCCAAAGCGTCAGGGAGAGCACAACCACAAGCGCGGAGAGGTTCATACTATCTCCCATCATTTTGGGCTGTATCGTATTGCCGATGACAAATTGCACTGCAAAAAGTAGCCCCGCCAGTAACGCAATCATCGCCGCGCTTTCAAACTGCACCATCGCAAACATGACAGGCAAGACGACTGCAGCCAGTCCGCCAATAATTGGAATGTAATTAAGGATAAAAATCACGAGTGCCCAGAACAGCGCATTATCAAGGCCCATAGACGCCATAATCACATAGCTGAGTACAGTTTGCATAAGAGATATAACCGTTTGAACGCCCACGTATTTTTCTACCGAATGACGAATTCGCGTACCCACTTTTTGCGCCTGCTCACGGCGGGCTTTATTAGGAAATAAATCATCCATCTTCTTAGGAAAGCTCGACTGGGCTACGAAAAGAAACACAACATAGAGCGCAATCAGCGCAAAATTTGACGCCACAGATTGAATCGTGGAGGCAAAACCCGCCATTAAGGTCTGCAGTTTAGAATTTAATTCAAAACGATTGACGAGCTCGGCGAAAGTGACGTCCTCTCCCAATAACCGTTCAAAAAGCGGGTTATGACTTACCCAAGAAAATATCTCCGATAAACGGGCTTGATATTTGGGCGCTTCTTTGGACACCTCTTGCGCCGTATCGGCGATAATAAAAACAATCCCTACAAGACCCGCCACAACGGTCAGAACCGCTATTGTGAGCGCGAGCCAATAAGGGAATTTTGGCGAAAGCCTATCTAGCCACTGAGCAAAGGCATCAATTATTAGCCAAATGAAGACCGCAAGTGCAAAGGGGGCAATAATATGCGCTGTCTGATAAATGCCCCACGTCAGCGCCACGAATACCAAAAACAAAAGGCTAGCCCGAATCGTCGTGTCCATATTTCTCTCCATAAGTCTGTCTAGCGCTTATTCTCAACCGCGCCAACCACTCAGCTTGCGTTCAGCGTGCCGCCGCCATAAAACACACGAAATTGGAGAGATAAATGGGCACTATTTTTTTAGGCAAAGACACGGACAGCGTTTCGCAAGAGCTTTTGCTAAACCGCGCCAACCGCCATGGCCTCGTCGCGGGGGCCACCGGCACGGGCAAAACGGTAACTCTGCAAATCCTCTCTGAAGGTTTCTCCAAAGCGGGCGTGCCTGTTTTCGCCGCTGATGTGAAAGGCGATCTATCGGGCATTTCCCAATCAGGCCATAAAGATCACAAACTTCATGACAAGCTAATATCACGCGCTGAGAAAATAGGCCTCAGCGATTATAACTACAGCGCCATGCCCGTTACCTTTTGGGATTTGCACGGCGCAAAGGGTCATCCCATACGCGCGACCATTTCTGAAATGGGTCCTATGTTATTGTCTCGCTTGATGGGGCTAACCAATGCGCAAGAAGGCGTGATGAATATCGCCTTTGACGTCGCCGAAACCCATGAATGGCCACTTATCGATCTTAAAGACCTTAAAGCCACCCTCATTTTTATCGCTGAAAACAATAAAGAACTCTCACTTGAATATGGCAGGATTGCGTCTGTTTCGGTCAGCGCAATCATTCGCGATTTGCTTGTACTTGACCGCGAGGGCGCAGATGAGTTTTTTGGTGAACCCGCACTGAAACTCTCAGATCTCATGCGAAAGGACGATAATGGACAGGGAATGGTCAACATCCTAGCCGCGGATGATCTCATAAACACCCCTCGTCTCTATTCGACCTTTCTTCTTTGGCTTATGAGTGAGCTCTTTGAAGAGCTTCCTGAAGTGGGCGATCCGGAGAAACCTGTGATGGCGTTTTTCTTTGATGAGGCTCATTTACTTTTTGACGAAGCGCCCAAAGCCTTGATTGAGAAAATCACGCAAGTCTCTCGGCTTATTCGTTCTAAAGGCGTCTCGCTCTGGTTCGTTACCCAAAACCCTGCGGACATACCCGATGATGTTTTGGGCCAGATCGGGAACCGCATACAGCACGCGCTTCGCGGCTATACGCCCAAAGAGCAAAAGGCTATTCGCGCCTCTGCTGATTCCTTCCGCCCGAACCCAAAATTTAAAACCGAAGACGTTATATCTGAGCTTGGCGTCGGCGAAGCGCTTGTCTCTATGATGGATGCCAAAGGCCGCCCGCGTGTCGTCGGGCAAACGCTTATCCGCCCGCCCGCGTCCCGCCTCGGTCCCGCCACTGCAGCAGAGCGTAATTCCATTATGAATGACAGCCCAATGGGCGAGATTTATAACGACATGGTCGATAGAAAATCTGCCTATGAAATCCTGACGACCAAACGCGAGGCCGCCGTTAAAGCGGCAGAAAAAGCCGTAAAAGAGACAAAGACTAAGAAAAAATCCTCCTCTAAGAGATCAGGCCGTAAGCGTCAAACTGTCCTTGAGGCGGGTATGAAAGCCGGTGCGCGCAGCATCGCCACCACTGTGGGGCGTGCCATCGCCGGCAAACACGGCGCCGCCATCGCGCGCGGTATTCTAGGCGGCTTTATGCGCAGATAGAGCGGCATCAAAACTGAGCGCAGGCCTATGAATAGCCAGCCTCAGTCAATTAAACCTAAGAAAATGACTGAATAAGTTGATCTGCATTTAAACTAAAGTCACCAAATGCCACATAGCCGTTCGGGTCAATCGCAATAAAAAATGGGGTGCCCCGCGTTCCGTAATCTTGCATAAATGTCGGCGGATAGATGCCATTTTTAGGGTCATGTCCAAAAGGCACTTTCAAATCATATTTGATTTGCATTTCCCGAATTCTATCTTGAGAGTTTCTGGGGTCATCATCAAAGGCTGTATGAATGACCGCAAATCCGAAATCTTTATCCTGCAAATTATCGACAAGCTTTTTCATTATTGGGAAGCCCCCTGAATGACAGCCCGGGCATTCCGCTTTAAAACAAAAAATAATTTTATATCCAGACCCAAGCTCAGCGAGCGTAAGCGAGCCGCGTTCTTCGCCTTCGGCGTCAATCCAGTAGGGCACACGCAGTTCAGGGGCTTTAGGTCTTGATGTATTCATGGTAAATGTCTCTGCTGCAATAAAGCGCCACCGTAGTCACTTATCATCAATAATACTGCTAACTTTTTCGTGAAACCTATATGAATATACGCAGTTTAAGCGTCTAGAAATATCCCAGCCGCCCGCCTAAGATAAAGCCTAAATAGGAGAGCCAAATGTATATTGATGGATACACTTACGCTGTGCCCGAAGCCAGCAAAGAAACATTCATAGAGTACGCGGCGGCGTCTGCCGAGCTATTTAAAAAACACGGCGCGCTGCGTGTGGTCGAGTGCTGGGGCGATGAAGTCCCAGACGGTAAAAGCACATCTTTCCCTTTGGCGGTCAAGCGTAAGAAGGGCGAAGTAGTTATGTTTTCTTGGTGCGAGTGGCCCGATAAAGCCACTCGAGATGCCTCCTTTGATAAAATAATGAAAGACGTGGAAGAGATGGGGCTGGGCCCTATGCCTTTTGACGGCAAACGCATGATCTTTGGTGGCTTCGTACCTGTCGTGGATGTTTGAAATCACCCGTGATATTGGCCCCATGTCGACAACGACCTAGATGCTCGAGACATGAAACAAGGGTAAAAGCATAAGAGTTTTTAATTGGAAATGTTTCGCATAATGTGAGACATTACAGATATATTAACTACGAGATATAGAGGCGTGCTTCTACGCTCAGGTCTTGCAGACAGCGCCGCAGGGGGAACCAAATATGGCTGATAATGAAAACACTGAAGACGTAGACGTCACAAAGGCATGGGCCGCCACGCAAGATCAACAAGGCAAGGCCAAGAAGCTTAGATTGTTTGCCGGACTGTCATGGTTTGTAGCAATTGGTACAGAAATTGGAGCGATAACCTTATTGATGAAAAACACCTTCAATCAGGGTGGTATGGGGCTTTTAATTGGCCTGTTTGTCGTTATCGCAATCTTCGCTATCGCAGGCAGCCTACTATGGAAGAAGGCGAATAGGCATGACCCCGCCAGTAAATCTGAACCCGCTAAGTTCTTTTTTCAAAACCAGCTTGGCGCAATTATCACAGTTATTGCCTTTTTGCCTCTACTGGCCCTCGTTTTTCTCGATAAAGACATGGACCCTAAGACCAAAAAAGTGGCTGGGGGCATTGGTGTTGCGCTCGCCGCATTGGCGACAGTGGTGGGTGTTGATTTTAATCCGCCATCAACAGAGCAATATACGCAGGATATGAACGCCTGCGCGGCTCAAATTAAAGCTAAAGAGCCGACAACGGCATGTTCGCCCGCTGTCGCCGCTCAAGCGCAAGACATTGCCAAAGATTCTGAGGCTGTGGCCGAAGCGACCAAGGACGCGAACAATCCAAATGGTCGTGACGTCGTCTATTGGATTGCGCCCAAGAACGGCGCAGAGAAATCTTCTTCTCCGCTTGTATTTCACCTTTGTGAAGACGTCAGCACGCTACGCGGCAAGGTCGTCAATAGCGGCTCTGTTACAGAAGCTTATGCGCAAAACGCGGTACGGCTGACAAAGCAAATCAAAATGGAACAAAGACAATGCGGTCTTATCCCTGCAGAGTAATTTTTGCTACAGGTCTATAACTATCCCGGTGGAGACGCATTTATATAGCGCCTCCACCTGAAATACACTTTACCATAGCCTAGCGCTTCGCCACGAGAAGAAGGAGCCCACAGGCCACTACAAAATGAATAATCGCTGTCATATCTGTTAAACCTTTCTGATGCGATTAGTTCCCACGACTTTATGTCTTTAATTCGGCTTGTTTAGGGTCATTTTTCGCACTACACCTTGTAAAAAATCACGGGTAGAGCCTATGCCACTTAAAATCACACGACGCGGCTTGCTTTCCGTAGGCACGCTCGCAGGCGTCTCTACGGCTTTGACAGGTTGTGATACGGCTGAAACTGGAGGCTTGCTCTCAGCAAACACATCGCGCGCAACAGGCACATTTGCACATGGTATTGCGAGCGGAGATCCGCGCGCCGACTCCGTCATTCTCTGGACCCGAATTACACCAACGGATGCCAATGGCGGTCCTGTAAAACTCCTTTGGGAAGTCTCTCAGACAGAAGATTTCCTCAGCGCCGAATTTAGCGGCACGGTCATGGCCAGTGCCGCGGCGAATTGGACAGCGAAGGTTGACGCGAAAGGTCTTGAAGCCGGCAAAGCATATTTTTACCGCTTTTTACTCGGCGAAGACTCCTCGCCCGTGGGTCAAACCCGCACTTTACCGCAAGGTGATGTCTCGAGCGTGCGTTTTGCCGTCGTGTCATGCGCTAACTGGCAACACGGTTTTTTCAACACCTATGATCATATAGCGCGCCAAGACAATCTAGACGCCGTGATTCATCTAGGCGATTATTTGTATGAATATGGCGCGGGAGGCAATGAAAACACAGAAATGGGCCAGCAAGGCCGTTTGCATCAACCGAGGCACGAAATCATTAGCCTTGAAGATTACCGCATTCGTCATGCACAATATCGCACGGACCCGTCACTGCAGGCGATGAGCGCGAAGTTTCCAATGATTACGATTTGGGATGATCATGAATCCAGTAATGATAGCTGGCAGGCAGGCGCCGAGAACCATGACCCAGCGGTAGAAGGCCTCTGGGAGGACCGTAAACGCGCGGCCATGCGGGCTTATTACGAGTGGATGCCGATACGTGACCCCGAAGACGGAAACTCGCGCGAAAGCCTGTTTAGGAATCTTAACTTTGGTGACCTCCTCTCGCTTGTCACAGTAGAGACACGCCTGACCGCAAGAGCTGAACCTTTGGTCATTGAGACATATATTGCCGATATAAACTCCAAAGACGGGGCCGATAAATTCAAACAAGACGTTCTTGGCGACCCAAGCCGCGAAATGTACGGACAGGTCCAAGAAGACTTCATCATCGATTCGCTTAAGGCCTCAAAAGAGGACGGCAAAGTCTGGCGCGTCATTGCCAATCAAGTGATTATGGGGCGACTTCTGACACCTGATTTAGAACCCTATGTCGACGAGACCGCAGTGGCTGCAATCGAAAAAGAATGGCCCGCCGTGCGCGATATGGTCAAATTGTCAAAATATAATTTTCCTGTTTACCCCGATAGTTGGGACGGTTACCCCGTTGCGCGCAACCGGTTTTATAACCGGCTGATTGATAATGATGTCCAAGATATTTTTGTTCTCACAGGTGATGCCCATGAGTTTTGGATGAATGATTTGACAACCGAAGCGAACGAAAAAGTCGGTATAG
>CAZFWZ010000072.1:0-13663 GCA_964522765.1 uncultured Caulobacterales bacterium
GGCGCGCAGCTTTTCAAACAGCTTCATGCGCTCCCATTTTTCAAGCCACTGCGGCTCTTTTTTCGGCAGGCCCGCGCGCATAGGAAAATCGGTTTTAGGAAGAAATAAAGTGTCGCGGTAATCGCGTTTTTCAGTGGTCATGGAGGTCTCGAATTTGGAAGGCTTGGTTAGCAGCGTGAGCAGGTCGTTTTCCCGACAGGTCCAAGGCTTACGCCTTACCCATCGGGTTAATAATTCGGGATATGGTCACCTGAAAATTCATGCCGCAGAGCTATCACAGCCCGCCAGAGTCGCCAAGTAGGAAGTTAGCGTTCTATTTGAGGCTAGGCTCGCCCTGCTCTGTTAATCGTTTGATGTTTTCAATGCGCGCTTGATGAAGAGGATGGCTTGAAAACCAATCACGGCTTTTATCTTTCGAAGCCCCTGCCTTACTCTTTATCTTAGGCTTCACTTTGGCGGTCTTTGTTTCAGATTTCACCGCCGCCTCGCCCGTTTTAGGCAGTGACATCTCTCCGCGCTCTAGCGCTTCAAAAAATGCAAGAATAGCGTCAGGTCGCCGCCCAACCTTTTTCATGAGCGGTACAGAGTAACTATCGGCTTGAAGCTCATGCTTGCGCGAAAATGATAACGACAAAAGCGCGCTTCCTTCTAGCAGCAAATCCTCGAGCATGGGCCCTGCATCACCTGCAATCATATTAATCAGCGCAGCCATACCGATGGCGCGGTAAATTTGGCGCAGGCTATGCTCATATTCCACATGGGCAATCTCATGGGCGAGAATACCCGCAATAACATCATCATTATCAAAGTCCCGCACGAGGCTATCGGTGAGAACAATCGTGCCCCCCGGAAGCGCAAATGCGTTGGGCGTGGGCGGTCGCATCTTACGGAACTTTAGCTCATATTTCGGCACACGGCGGGTGCGCCCGTCGGGACGCGCATTAACAAGGCCGTCAAACATAGCAGTGAGTGAATTTTGCCGCGAATTTTCTATCTCCGTCGGCCGCATCCAGACCCTATCGAGCGAGCTAAGTGCGGCCTTATCAATACGCTTAGGCATACCATCGGGCGTAAAGAATAGGCCCGCGGAAATCAGCAAGGGTATCATCATCCGGTAAAAACCCACGGCTAAAACAGGCGTTAAAATCGCAAATGGGATTAAATGCCAACCTGTTCTTTCAAGGCGCGCAAGTATCTTCCAATGCTTTTTCGTATCTATTGCATCAACCGCATCCGTATCATCGGTTTCAAAGACAAATCCATTTGGCAGGTAAATTTTACGTAGCATAGTCCCTATACGGGGCTCAATTCGCATCTCAGCGCGGTCAAAAATTTCGCGGCCCTCATCAAACACGGTAGCCGAAAGGTTGCCATCGCTAATACGCAGCGTCCCCTCGCTGCTTTCGCTGGATTGCGGCGGATAAAACCGCCCCTTAATGCTATGCACCTCCGTCATGCTCATTTCGTCCGCTAGATACCAATTCCAATATCTATGCCTTCCAAATCAATATATTCGGATGAGACTACACCTGTTGTATCACTAACGTCGCTACTATAGCCGTCCAGTGGCCCGCCCGCGAGCAAGGAAGTACAAGATGCCATATACCTAGCCAGACGGACACGCGCCCAAGGAATGAGAAGTCCGATTGTGACCACAGAGGCAACCGTGTTGCTGAGAACAATCCAAAGGTATTTGAGCGGATTGACCGTACTTTCAAAGCGGTGCTGATTATCCAGAACGGTATTATTGAACATAACATTTCTGATAACAGCGCCGTAATACAGCATCGCGGGAAAAATAACGACAAACAAAAGGGCATAAAAGCCTAGAACAAAACGAAAAACCGCCGCTTCATTATTCGCATAATCCGTCCCGTCTAACGTTTTAAAAAGGCTCCCAATAGCCGGCCCCACCAACACTATAGACAGCACGATCACTGTAACGAGCGCGATCAGGAAGGGTTTGTAGTAATCACCAATATCAGCATCAAAACTAAACTTCCGATCGCCATATGTGTGATTATTCACCGCGAAACGATTGGCCGCACGCGATACAAATGGCGTGCAGAGATAGAGCGTAAACAAATTACCCATAGGTATTAGAAAGTAAGTTATAAACGCATCACCATATTCCCCGAAGAAATTAAACCGCACATTTCGGTGTGACGTTACCCGGGCATTGAACCGAAGAGCCCGCACGATTATGGCTGGCAACACTAATAGAAACGCCAGGACTGCTAGAAAGTAAAGCATCGGTGCAACGAGCTGCAAAACAACCAGCACGGCTAACACGCCAACAACAATTAGTTTTCCGATGAAAAGCTGCTTACCCGTCGCGTGATAGTCAAAATTGTGATTATCAACGAGCGTATGGCCGTAGAAATATTTCTTATTTCGGACCTTGGCCCATGAAGCATAAATGCCGAGGGTAACAATAGAGAGCAACACATTTACAATCCAAATGCCGAAATAATCTTTTGCATTACCTACAAATTCAAAAGGGTGCTCCGCATCCATTGAAGAGGCGTCCCATCCAACATTTAGATCTCGCCCTGTCATATTGGCTCCCCGTGCTGATTTTATACCTTTAGTTGTTAGACCGTGACGACAAGCGGTAAAGTCGTCAAGACAAAAAATAAAGGGTATCTATTTTACGCCAAATTGATCAATCAGCTCACGCTTTATTTTGGCGAGGGTGAAACCCAGATTGCGGCGTCGAAAGCTTTTGAGCGGTATGGCCGCTAGCCGCGCCGTGTAAGGCGCCTCATATTTTTTCATCATGTCCTTATGCATAGAGCGGATCATGATGAGATGACCCCCGCGCACAAGCACGAAATAGAAGATAAAAAAGCCGACAATAACTGCATTGTGGTCGAGGATATGATCATCACGCGTCATACGGCCAAAAATAAACAAGGTCACAGCCAAAACTGCCGCGCTCGGCAAGACAATACGCTGCAGCCAACAGCGCATTGATAGAAATCCACGTTCGAGTTCGGACGGCGTCATAATTGGATTACGCACACTCCTTCCTTAAAGATGGGACTAGCTTGGCACATCCGTTATGCGAATGTGATTGGGATGTTCTGAAAACCGCGCGAGCCACGCCGTGATATTAGGATAGCGTGACAAATCAAAGCCGCCCTCACCCGCGACATGGGTATAGGCGTATAACGCCACATCCGCGAGTGTACGCCCGTCTCCAGAATCACAGGAGACAAACCACAGATTATCCGTGAGATGAGCTTCCATAATATCCAGCGCAAGATAGCCTCGTTTAGTCAGCGCTGGCAATTCTGATTGGCGCTGCTCCATGGCATAGTGATGAATGAAACGCGCGACGGCGATGGAGGGCTCATGCTTATATTGCTCAAAAAACATCCACTGTAAGCATTTGGCTTGATCAAAGGCGTTCTTGGGCCAATAGGGCGTGCCTTCACCGAGGAAGTAAATAATAGCATTAGATTCCGCGATACGGCGGCCATCGGATAATTCGAGAAGCGGAATCTGGCCTACGGGATTAACCGCCTTAAAACCATCCGTCTGGGTTTCGCCTTTAATGATATCAAGGCCGACATGTTCATATGTGAGGCCCAGATAGGCCATCATCAGGCGGACTTTATAGCTATTGCCTGATGGGAGGTAATCGTAAAGTTTCATGGCGGCTCCCTATGCGGAGCGCGCAAGACAAGGTTAAGCTACGCGCTGTAGTCTTTCTTTAGCGATTTCAGACAGGTCGCGCCAGTCAGGGTTTTTACGCTCAACAAGAGCATCAACCCATTCGCGCGAAGCGGCCTTAAGGGCCTCTGCTCGCGCCGTTGCCGCTTCAATACTGTCATGGCGCTCAACATAAACAAGCTGGTCGATGCGGAAAGCGTCAACTGTTGCGAGCCCAAAACGGTGCTGGGACATGCGGCGCTTAAGATTACGCGCCGTGCCAATGAAGATTGGTCCATATGTCTGGCCGGCGAGAATATATGTATAGTGATGTGTCATAGGCTTATGCGTAAACGCAAGTGGTGAACAAATAGTGAACATTGTGTATTACTCCTTCTAATTCACCTGTGGATAACCTCATCTAACCTGTGGATAACTGATGCAACATGACCGAATGCTGAACAACATGGTTAACAGAAATTAACTATTTCAGTAAGTTACCCTGTGGATAACAGGGGGTCCCTTGCCACGGAGTAACTCACGAATTGTGGATAACAATTGGTTAAACAGGAAACCAATCACGTCGACTCACGATTATGTTCGGGGATATTCACGCCCGCTCACGTTTTTGTTTGCAGTGTTTTTGAAACCCAGAAGGCTAGGCTTTGCGGAGTTTAGAGGTTCCATCAGCGCTGGACTCAATCACAAGGCCTTTGGCGGTAAGTTTATCGCGAATAGCGTCGGAGGCTTTGAACGCCTCCCCCATCGCCGCTTTGTCGCCCGCAGCCTTCGCCGCCATAGCCTGCGCGCGGACAGTGTCGTACTGCGCGGCGAGAGCGTTGTCTTCGTCCGAGATACCGCCAGAGAACCACTCTTCGGGGTCGTGTTGGAGGAGGCCTAGGAGGTTGGCGGCTTTGATATTACTTATGCTCAACATTATTAGACGACCGACGCGGTCATCATCACGTGTATGCTCCGTCGGGTGTTCTATATGCCACAAACCTGTTGAAACATCCGCCCATAAACCCTCAATATTGGTAATCGCAAGAACAGTATCGAGATCAGAGAACAGAAGGTCTAATACGCTATCAGTAACTTCAAACCTACGAGGATTGGGCGTTATCTCAGTTTTCAATTCGTTGGCTTTCTGAACAATACGATACCATTTATCTAATTGCGCCTTACTCTCCTTAAGCAAATCCTCAGACCACGTTAGTTCACTGCGGTAATGCGCCTTCAAAAGCGCCAAGCGTATCACTTCCCCGTCCCAGTCTTTTATCAAATCATTGATGAGTTTCACATTGCCGACACTCTTGGACATTTTCTCTGTGCCCATGTTTAGGAACTCATTATGCACCCAATAATTGGCGAGCGGGGCATCATGCGAGCAATTTGATTGCGCAATTTCATTTTCGTGATGGGGGAACTTTAAATCAACACCCCCGCAATGAATGTCGATTGTATCGCTTTTCGTACCGTCAGTCAGTACAGCCTTGGCCATAGCGGAACATTCAATATGCCAACCGGGTCTACCTCTTAGGTTTGATTTATTGGGTCCCAATGGCGCGTCCCATCCCACGCCGTCAAGTTCGGGCTTCCAGAGCACAAAATCGGCTGGATTTCTCTTACGCGCGACTTCGCCTTCTCCCACTCGGTCCCCTCCTCGTAGCGCATCGAGCGTATTGCCTGAGAGCTTGCCGTAATCGTCATATTTGGACACATCGAAAAAGACATGGCCATCAGATTCATAGGCAAAGCCTTTATCGATTAAATCAGAAATCATCTCGGCCATCTCGTCAATATAGGCCGTACATTTTGGCTGCACGCTTGGCGGCAAGCATCCAATCGCCGCGAGGTCATCATTATAAATCTTGGCGTATTTTTCTGTGATTTCAGAGATCGGCTTACCCGTCTCTTTTGCTGATTGAATAATTCTATCATCCACATCCGTGATATTGCGCGCATACTCAACGTGGTCTTTGCCGTAGATATGGCGCAGTACACGGAACAGCACATCGGCCACCACAGCGGCGCGGGCATTGCCGATATGGGCATAGCTATAGACGGTCGGCCCGCAATTATACATCGTCACGCGCTTTGGATCTTGCGGTTTAAACGGCTCTTTTTTGCGCGTCAGCGAATTATAGAGCGTGAGCGGATGCGTATTATCAGTCATAAGCTGCGCCTTAGCCCGCTTTGCCCTTGTTTTAAAGAGCGGAGTTTCCCACTTTAGACACTATGCGCACTCAACAAATTATCGCCGCAGGGCTTATCGCGATTATGTTTGCCGTTGGCATTCACGGCGCGCTGCAGCCCGATGCGGGGCTGCTAAAGTTTCGCACGGTTGGCAGCAAAGCCTACGGCAATGGCAATACTAACGGCATGAGCGTGAGCATGGTGCGCGGCTTTCTCAACGAGAACCCGCAGGTCGACACGCTGGTCATGGGGAAAATGCCCGGCACGCAAGACGCCGATATGAACATTCGAATTGCGCGCGAAATTCGTAAGCGCGGACTGAAAACACATCTGCCGCGTAACGGCTTTATTGCTTCGGGCGCAGTTGATTTGTTCTTGGCGGGTACAGAACGCACGATGGAATGCGGCGGCATGATTGGCGTGCATAGCTGGGGATTATCTGGCGACCGCACGCGAACGATTTCGCCCAAGACCATAGGCGTTGATCGCCGCCAGAAATATCACGAAAAATTCCTCCGCGATATGGGCATTGATCCTAGCTTTTACGTCTTTACACGCGAAGCCGCAGAACCAAGCCAACTGCATTTTATGACGGCTGAGGAGATTAAAAAATACGGGCTTCTCACTGAGGACGGATGCCGCGAGCGCTAGTTATTGGGCCGCTTCAAACTAAATTTATTCATCGTCGCGGCGCGGCGCTCGGCTTCCGTCAATGGCAGGGCGCCATCAGGACAGGCGGTATACTGCGCCCACGTTAGAACCCGTCCGATAATGATAAAGACGGGCACCAGAAACACCCCCGTTTGCGCCCCCTCTGGCAAGAGTTCGAAGATAGCCTTTAGCATATTAAAGTAATCTACAATAAAGCCCTGACTCTGCCCCGTGGGGTTCACCTCCTCAGCGATGGTACCGCTAAATAGCATGAGCAGACGCAAACACACACTGCTAGCAAAAGCCAGAACAACGCTGGCAGCCAAAAAAAGCTCCAACTGATAAAAGCTGAAAAAACCCAAAGCCAAGCCGATGCATATGCCTATAAGAATGAAGGTCATAGGCTGGCAATAGCAGCGTTTGCTTAAAACCGCGTTATCATGTCTTTGGTTTGGTGCGTAAAATGCATGGCCTATGCGCGGATTTATCACTAGCCACCACCCCATTCCCCGCGCTATAGGCCCGTTATGAGCACTGAACACCAAAAGAAACCCGCCCTTAAAGCTGTTGAAAAGGTCGCCCGCCCCTCAAAAGAAGAGGCGATGGCTGCCGTGCGCACACTTATTGCTTGGGCGGGGGACAATCCGAACCGCGAAGGGCTGAAAGATACGCCAAAACGGGTCGTAAATGCTTATTCTGAATGGTACCGCGGCTATGATCTTGATCCTGAAGCGGAACTGTCTCGGGTGTTTGAAGATGTATCGGGCTATGATGACATGGTTATATTGCGCGAAATCGACGTAGAGAGCCATTGTGAGCACCACATGGCACCCTTCCTTGGCACAGCCTATGTCGCCTATCTCCCAACGGATAAGGTCGTTGGTATTTCAAAATTGGTCAAAGTTGTCGAAATTTTTGCAAAACGGCTACAGACACAAGAAACAATGACCGCCCAAATCGCGGAGGCGATTGATAATGCGCTTAAACCTCGCGGCTCTGCCATTATGATTGACGCCGTTCACCAATGTATGAGCACGCGCGGTGTACATCATCCGAATGTTTCGACGATTACAACGCAATTTACGGGCGAATTTAAAACCAACCCTGCTTTGCAAGATCGTTTCTTAAAATTGATTGGAAAATAGTTTTAGAGACGAGGTATTTTAAGCGCCTCAGTATCGTTATCAGATCCTTCGAAAATAAAGGCGACGCTTGAACGGTCACAAGACAGTTCTTCGCATAATTTATCCAAAGCATCTTCTTTTTCGCTTTGTAAAAACGTGTCTAGCGAAGAGGCACATTCAAAAAGTTTATACATAAAGCCCTCAGCAGAGCGCCCCGCTGTCTGGTTATTTATTAAATGTTATTTTTTTTGGGCGCGCAAGCACAAATCTAAAAAAATCAAACAATGACAACATTTTACGCGAGTTTTGGCATTTTTAGCACTTGAAATTTAACTCAAGCTATATTTCAACCGTGAATTGGACTTGCGAGACAACCAGCCTAGCATCTTCGCCCCCCCTTACCGGTAAACACACGCAAGGACAGCATGAAACGCAGTCCACAGGGCGTTAAAACATAAATTAAGCAATAAAAAACCCGCCACAAACGGGCGGGTGTTTTTAAAGTCTAATGAAACAGACTAAGCGGCTTCAGCCTCCTCGGCCTTTTTGATAATCGCCTTTTTGATTTTCTTGGCCTTGTCAGTCAGCTTTTGGTTTTTTGTACCAAGTAGGAAGCCATCAAGCCCCCCTTTAAAATCAACTGTGCGCAGTGTTTTCGCAGCAATGCGCATTTTGAACTTTTGACCCAATGCTTCTGACGCCAAGGTCACTGTGCAGAGGTTCACTTCAAAACGGCGGTTAGTTTTGATATTTGAGTGGGATACATTGTGGCCGCTCATTGGGCCTGTATCGAGTAGATCGCAACGACGTGACATGGTCAGCACCTTTGATTAAATTAAAAAGGCCCGCATGAGTCGCGGGCGCATTACAGTTGAAGGGGCAATTACGGGCTTATTCCGAAGGCGTCAACCCTTTTAAGCGGGTTAAAACGCGTAAAGACGGCTTTGTTTGGGACATGATCCGCCAAGCCACTTATTGGGCTGCACTGCTTTATAACTCAGATTTAATGGATTTCACGCGCAATATTCATAATAGGTCGAGTTGCTATCAGTTATAGAGGACAAACACAGCCGGAAAGAACAGATGAAAAAAGTTATACTCGCCGCTCTTTTGACCTCAACCGCTTTGTTCGGCGCGGCAGCTACTGCCCAAACAAACGGCGATACGCCTGCCCCATTGATAGAAGGCCGTAACTTTTCAAACTTGAACACCCGAAACCTTTCGGAAAGACGTTACGACATCGCCGCTCCCTCAGGTGACGCAACTCAGTTCAGCTTCAAACTCAAAGGCTACGTCTTTGGCTTTAAGATGATTACGGCCCATTATAACGGCTATATCGATGGAGATCACTACGCCGCCTATACAGACATTAAAACATCGGGTCTGGGCGCCATGCTTAAAAAGTTGGAGATTTGGGCCGTCTCAAAAGGCACACATAACGGCCTGGAACTCACACCAGATTTTCAAGTGCAACAAAACTTGGACGGCAAAAACCGCCGAGTTGAGATGAACTATGAAAATGTACTCAAAACGGTCGACGTCAACATTATTCCAACTCTTGGCAGTCAGGGCCTTCCCCCAGCCTCACCTGCTGAGCGCTACAGCGCCAATGATGCCGTTTCCGCTATCCTCGACATCATGATGCGCGGACAGCGCCTTGATAAGCCATTTTGCGATGGCAAGACCCGCGTTTTTGATAGTAAGCAGCATTATAATCTTCGCATGGAAAGAGACGGCACAGGCAAGGAGCGTCTCAACGGCGAAAAAATTGTAACGCAGATCTGCCGCATTTATTATGAGCCTATAAACGGCTTTGACCCTGAGGATTTACCGGATGCAGAAGAAGCTAGCACGCCGATAAAAGCCGAATTCTATGCCAACCCAGAGCTAGGGCTCTATGTCCCGCTAAAATTCACATATAAAATCAGCGCGATCAAAGCGGTGATTAAACTGGACAAAATGAAGTGGATATCACCTCAAGAGCCGCCCTTGTAACAAGCCCTGCTTATCCTGCGCTGTTACCTTGTTACGCAGCAATTTCAGGCTCAACGCTGTAATAAGTTTGACTTCTGCTTAAAATTTTCAACGTTATTTAAGGTTTATGGGCTTGGTCAACCATGTGACAGAAATGGATATAAATTGCTATCAAGACCGGGGAATATGTTGGGAAACCGGCCTTGGCTGTCAGGCAGATATTGGCCCTGTAGCGCCCGCTTCATTACTTGCGGAACAAGCCCAATTCTTACGCAACATTTTTGATGGGCTTGTCCAGAAACCAAGCTTGGAACTGGTGACGTTTTGGGGCGTTCGCGACAGTGATAGCTGGCTTAACTTCACTCCAGCAGAGCGCTTTAATTATCCGCTATTGTTTGACAGAGAGGGCGCGCCTAAGCCTTGCTTTAACGCGATTACAGATCCAGCTTTTGTCATCTGATTTTTAAAATCAGGCCTGCCCTCTCCCAAACAGTCCAAGGGAATCGAAAGCGTACGATAAAATTAGGTTTCTTTTATGCCGCGTTGAGTTCGCCTTTGGAATCACGGATAGTGAAGTATGTCTTCCCCTTTAAATCCCGCGATTCTACGCGCTATTCTTGGCCCAACCAATACCGGCAAAACGCATTATGCGGTTGAGCGCATGCTTGGGCGAAGCTCTGGCTGTATCGGTTTGCCGCTACGTCTGCTCGCGCGCGAGGTTTACGACAAAATCTGCCGTGTAAAAAACCCAGCGCAAGTCGCCTTGCTGACAGGTGAAGAAAAAATTGTACCCCGTAATGCCCAATATTACGTGTGTACCGTGGAGGCTATGCCGCTAGAAAAACGCTTTGCTTTTATTGCCATCGATGAAATTCAGCTCATGTCCAACTTTGAGCGTGGACATATTTTCACAGACAGGTTGCTTCATGCACGCGGGACAGAAGAGACATTATTTTTAGGGGCAGAAACAGCACGCTCCATCATTTCAAATTTATTGCCTGATTGCCGGTTTGAAACACGTGAACGCTTCTCGACCTTATCTTATGCGGGTCCAACAAAGGTCACGAGATTACCTAAACGCTCAGTCATCATCGCGTTTTCTGCAGCTGAAGTTTACGCACTCGCCGAATTAATCAGGCGTCAGCGCGGCGGAGCGGCTGTGGTTATGGGCGCGTTATCACCGCGCACACGTAACGCCCAAGCCGAGCTTTTTCAAAACGGTGAAGTTGATTTCCTTATCGCAACTGATGCTGTAGGCATGGGGCTTAACCTGGATACGGATCACGTCGCATTTGCCTCTATACGCAAATATGATGGCCGCAGTCGCCGCATGCTCAGGCCCATGGAACTTGGCCAAATTGCGGGCCGCGCGGGACGGTTTAGAAACAACGGCACATTCGGTACAACGGGTGACTGCCCGCCGCTGGATGATGAAACCATTCAGCGTATTGAAAACCATGAGTTTGAACCCATCCCGCGCGTTGAATGGCGTAATTCAGACTTGAGCTTCAATTCCCTTGAAGCCCTTGACGAGAGCCTCCACCGCGCGACGCCTCACAAGCGCTTAAGGCGCGTACAAGGCGTGACAGATGAGCTGGCACTCGAACGTCTTTCAGCTATTCCAGAAGTCGTCGCATCCGTGTCCCCTGCGCGCATCGATGCCAAGCACGCCGTAAAACGTCTTTGGGACGTTTGCCAAATTCCAGACTTTCGAAATGTGACGATTGATGCTCATGTGCGGCTTCTGCAGGACATTTACCGCTTGCTTATTGCGCATGGAGGCAAATTACCCGATGATTATATGGAAAAACACGTCTCAAGACTAGACGAGCTTAGTGGAAGCGTGGATATTCTCTCCCAGCGCCTTGCACAAATTCGCACTTGGACGTACTGCGCAAATAAAACGAGCTGGATGTACCAGCCTGGATATTGGATAGATCGTACACGCGAGGTTGAGGACCGCCTTTCGGACGCATTACATGAAGGCCTCATTGCGAGATTTGTTGACCGGCGCACGTCGGCCCTTCTCAAAGGAATTGGAACAGGAACAATAATGGAAACTTCGGTCAAAGATAATGGCGAAGTCTGGGTAGACGGACATTTAATTGGTCGCCTTGAAGGGCTGACGTTCATCCCTGACGAGAGCGGTTCTGACGTAGAAGCCAAAGCGCTCCTTGCAACGGCTACGCAAGCGATTGGCCCTGAAGTTGACCGCCGCTTAACCAGCCTGTCTGGCGGCACACACGCGATTTTCACGCTTTCAGATAAAGGTGAAGTGCTTTGGGGCGGCAAGCCGATTGGACGTATCGCGAATAGCGGTACAGTGTTTAATCCAGATGCAGAACTTATCGGCGGACAACTTGGCAATCCCAATTTACAGGCTATGGCCACCAACCGCATGCGCGACTTTCTTAAAGCCGAGGTCACGGCCAAGCTAGAACCACTCGAGCGCCTGAAAACGTTATCAAATTCCGAAACGGCTCTGCCAGAGGCTAAGGGATTTGCGTTTAGCTTACTTGAAGGGTTTGGGTCAATTGACCGCGCAAAGCATGGTAAACTCGTCAAAGACCTCTCTCAGGATATACGTAAACAGTTACGTGAAGTCGGCGTATTTTTCGGGCAATATCATGTCTTTATGCGCGAAATGCTCAAGCCCAAACCCGCGACATTACTCGCGCTATTAGTCGCTTATGGCGCGGGCGGAGATAAGAAGCCTTTCATTCCATTTGCGGGCGTAACCTCTATCCCTAATGAAGGTGAATTGGCCTCAAAAAACTTCAGCGAAGAAGCTCTCGCCCTGTTGGGCTTCAAAGCTTGCGGTCCGCGCCTCATCCGCTTTGATATTCTTGACCGCCTCTCAGGTCTCATTCGCCAAGCGCAAAGTGAAAACGGTACACGGCGTTTTCAGATTATGCAGGAAATGCTCGCGCTTCTCGGCTCAGGTTACGAAGACGTGCGCGGCGTTCTCACAGCACTGGGCTATAAATCAGAAGTGATGACGCCAGAAGCCCCAAGCGATAAAGTCGCCGAAGAACTCACAGCTCCTGCGCCCGTTACGGTTACGGCTCCAGTTAAACCCGACAGCAAGCTGCCCCCCGAAACTCCAGCTACTGCCCCCCCAGCGCCAAGCGGCGCTGTATCAGAAACGGCGGCTGTTGATACAGCTGCTGTAAGCAGTCCGCCAGAAGCAGGAGACGCCAAACCCGTCGATACAAAGCCTGCCTCCAAACCCGCTCGCAAAGCCCCAAATCCTTTGCAGGTTTATGTGCCGCGCGAAGATGACAAAGAGGGTAATACAGTAGAGCTCGAAAATAACGAGTTCTGGTTCATGCCGTTTCGTCAAAAGACCAATAACCGAAACCAAAGCCGCGACAAAAAACAAGGCGGCTATAAAGGTAAGCGCAAAGGCGGCCCCAAAACGGGCGGTGGTTATAAAAAGGCTGAACGCCCTGACGCAAAGCCTGCGAAAGCCAAAGAGCCCGTCCGTCCAGAGGATAGTCCTTTTGCAGCCTTGCTCGCCCTAAAGAATAAAAAAGACTAACCTTGGAGTCTGGCATAGCTGAAACGCTTGAAACTCAGCGCCTTGATATTTGGCTCTACCGCACACGGTTGTTCAAAACTCGTAGTCTCGCTGTAAAAACCATAAAAAAGGGTAAGGTAAGGCTCACGCGCGCAGAACAAACAACACGTGTCTCAAAACCTCATTATCAGCTGCGGGCTGGCGACGGATTATCCTTCATGAGGGGCGAGACCATGTTTAATATTACAGTCACCGCTATGCCGCAGCGCCGCGGCCCTGCGCCCGAAGCACGCGTTCACTATGAGTTGAAGGAAACAGCCGCGTCTTCACGGCGTACAGATGTTGACAAATCGCCTTCAAACCGCCACATCCCGCATGCTTAAAGACCAAATTACCAAGGCCGCCCGATGACCTATATTGTCAAAGACGAATGTATCAAATGTAAGTTCATGGACTGCGTGGAAGTTTGTCCTGTGGACTGCTTCTATGAGGGCGAGAATATGCTCGTCATTCACCCTGATGAATGTATTGATTGCGGCGT
>CAZFWZ010000073.1:0-13622 GCA_964522765.1 uncultured Caulobacterales bacterium
GGAAGCATGGTGACATGTGAAGCTTACCAGTACTAATAACTCGATTGGCTTGATTCATTTCAGATTACTTGGCGCTCATGCGCGGCGACTAATTCGCCCGCAGTGAATGCTGCTAGACGATATTTTTTTACTATAATAATTCTATTTCTTGTGTTGGCCGGGTGGTTTTTGCAAGAGGTCCCCACCCGATCCCATTCCGAACTCGGTCGTTAAGCCTCTTTGCGCCGATGGTACTTTGTCTTAAGGCACGGGAGAGTAGGTCACTGCCCGGCTTACACAGGAAATAGATAAGCGTCATTGCTTTGCAATGACTAGCCCTCCAAAAGAAAATAATATTAAAAAACACCCCGCTTTCGAGCGGGTTTTTTTGTGTTTTAGATTCTCGCCTTTAAGATCACGAGTATCTTTCAGACTTAGAGAGAAACCGTTATGTCGTTGAATGAGGGACTTATAAACACTCAAGTTACATGATTAGGTGTGTCAAATATGAGGTTTCTTCACATTGTTAACACAAGGCGCATGCAAGCAAAGGTCGTCATAATCCCGTCAACCTTAACTCCCAAAATATAGCTGAGTGGGACCCATAATATCCATCGGCGCGGATATAACTTCTAACGTCTAGGCGCTTTTTTTCTAAGAGCCCGCCGCATTTGGCGTCCAGACATTTCTACTTGCCCTTGGACTACGCCTGTCTTGGCAATAGATTTTGAGGGCGTACCTATATAATAATATAGAGGCGGTTCTAGCTTCTCTTCTTTCACTTCCGTGGTTTGCTCGTCTTGCATCACAGCCTTTTCTTCAGTCACTACCTCTTCTTCAGGCTCAGCGGTATTTAGCTCTGTGGGTATAGGCAAGACAGCCTCAGGTGCTATTGCATTATCTAGCGACACCGCAATGACAGTGTAATCTTTAGCGATCCTATTAAACTGCTCCATATCTTTGGCCAAGAGGATGGAATCAACAGCTCCTGACGGGGACATGAGCAGCATGAATATTGAATCATTCATGGAGAAGCCCGCGCGACTCGCTTTGAAAACTTTTGTACCCATGGATATGGTCTTATTTTGACTATCGATGGCAATGCCTTTTTTCGCGCTTTGCCCCTCCATATCAAGATAGCTGACTTGGCTGGCCTCTTTCTTATTCTTATCTTTCTGGCTAAACCAATATCCGTCAGTGCCGCTAAGGACTGAACGACCCCAATTGTTTTCACGGTAATTCGGAATATCCATCATTTCGAGGAGCGTCGGCGTAACGTCAAAATGAGTCGCAGCGGCATTGTTTTGTTCAGCCTCAACGTCATCACCCCAAATCATCCAGCTTAAGCGGCGTTTATTATTTTGTGCCGTGAAGCGGTCCCAGGCTGTATTTCGAAGCGCGAGATGATCGGACATGAGCACGATTAATGTATCATCTAAGTCCTCACGATCTAGCAGGGATTTAATAAAATCACCGACGATGCGGTCATTACAATGAACAGCGTGCAGAATATCATTGTCTTCATCATAAGGGTCGCAATTGTTAGGAATATGCCCTGACGGTTGATGTGTATCAACTGTCAGCACGCTGAGAAGAAACGGATCCTCGGAGGCCGCAAGCTCGTCAACTTTTGCTTCCGCAAGACCCATCAGCGTATCGTCATATAACCCCCAGCCGTTACGGTAGAGCCAGTATTTGGGAACCTGCTCTTTTAGTTCCTCAAAGCCGAGGACCTGATCGAATCCGTTTGCTGTCAGAAAACTTCCCTTGCCAGCAAAAAAGAGCGGCGCGCCGCCCATAAACACAGTTTCATAGCCATAGGCATCCAGAATATCGCCCAAGCATATTTCATTCTTAAACGGTTCCTCTACTGCAGCTAGACCGGTATGAGCTTCTTGTCCGTCAAAATACTGAATGTTGAAGGGTAGTGAGCATTGTGAGGCGACTATGCCCGCCATTGTCCATCCTGTGCCGTCAACTTGATGGGTGTTTGTGAACTCCAAGGCCTCTTCGCGCAGCGGATTTAGTGTTGGCAATAATCCTGGAAATACATCTTCATCGAACCAAAGCCGCTCTAGACTTTCGGCGTAAATAAGAATGAGATTTTTGGGCTTAGCTGTTAGCGGCTCGACCACGACGTCGCGATACTCACGTAGAATACGGACTTCACCGTTTTGTTTACGTTGGTAGCTATCAAGAAGGTAGCTTCCAGCTGAAAGGGCTGGCGGGAATGAAATAAGACTGCCCAATCCTAGTACTGTGATTATGCTCTTGTGGCGGGGCAGGCTAAAGGGTGGTTTTGCTGGCAAAAACCAAGGTAAGAGAAAACTGGCGAGCAAGACCAGCCCCGCGCTGATAGGCATGAACGGATAGGCGTCAAATCCAATCATCAGGGTTTCTATATTGAAGTGATAAAAAAAACGTTCGCTATAGCCTTCGCCTTGGAGATAAATAGCGGTCAACAGGGTGGCCGTGCCAAGGCCCGCTAGCAAAGATAATAAACAGGCAAGTAAGCGGCGCGGCTTTGAAGAGGTGGAGCCCAGCATTACGATGAAGCCTGGGACAAAAAAGGCGGCTAATATCCACATTGGATAGAGTTCGAAAACAAAGACTGAGGCCATTGCAGGCAGGATATGCAAAGCCATTAAAACTGGAATGATAAACCTCATAAAGAGCTCATAACTTAGGGTTTTTATTTGCGCTACCCTATGCGCGTAAAATAGTTCGTACCGTTTGATTATCTTCAAAAAATGCAAATGCAATGCTTGCATTCTTGCTCAACTGTCCATATATCCTGCCTTCTCGAAGTGGGTTTAACTCGCTCGGTTTTTGACGCGGGGTGGAGCAGCCCGGTAGCTCGTCAGGCTCATAACCTGAAGGTCGTAGGTTCAAATCCTACCCCCGCAACCAAATAGAAAAAGGCCCGCGCCTGACGCGGGATTTTTTATGTTTTGTTGCAAGACGGCGAGGCGAAGCCGCGTAAATTGATGATTATCGATTTAGTCGTAGTACCCAGTATGAACGCGAAGCCTGAGTGGGTTCTTTTCTGCCGCTCTTTTTTAATTAAGCCTAGTAAGGTCGACTAGGCGAAAATTTACTTTCTACTAACCATAAACTGTCTTTTGGCGTCGCCGATTCTGGAACTGGCCCATTAATTGCTAAACGGGTGTGTAAGTTCAATTATACACAGTGGAGGCTAGTGATGGCGTATACTAAGCAAGTCACAACAAAAACAAGACTAAAGACCATTCCGGCTTTAGACGATATTAAGCAGGCAGATTTTGCACGGGTACGGAAAGCCAAGCAAAAGGCTGATTTGATATGGCAAATGAATTTAGCCAAGCTTAAACTCAATGCGCTAAAGGATGAAGATATAACCGCGTGCAGTTCTCTTAGCGGTTTTCACGATGCGGCGCGTAAGTCGCTATGGCATGCGCAGCGGGCCAGATAACCAAATAGAAAAATAGCCGCCTTGGGCGGCTTTTTTGTATGATAAGGCGGAAGACGCTAGCGTGAGAGTTCCAGCAGGATTCCAGGGGTCTTGGATTGCTGATGAATAGGGCGAGGGTATTGATTGAGACGTAAACTGAGCTCCATTTAGGACAATCGGCTAATGTCTGCCTTTATTACCCGCGAAACGCCAATAACGGGCCACAGGCCTGAGCCAAACTCACAGCCCGTTCAATAATGTCGCCTTTAATCCATTCGGTCTTTGATATATCGATTCTCACGGCGAGGCTTTTGAGCTTTATGTAATCAGCCAGTTCATGGTCTGCTTGTTCTTTATATCCGCGAGGCATATTGATGAGGCTATTGTCCATCGACATGTCAAACCCGCCGTCTTTAATTGCCTCAAGGACGCGCTCAAATTTACCTGGATTTTCAATCATTTTATCGCGCAGCGGCGCGAGAGCTTTGGCATCGAGCATATAATGTCCACAACCCATACGCCCGCCGTCTGGGTTGATTTGAAAATAAAGCACACCGCGCCCTTCTTTCTTTGTGCCGCTGGGCGAGAGAAGCCCGCTCACATGAGAATTATAGGGGGCCTTATTCTTGGAAAACCGTACATCGCGGTGTAGACGAAACATGGTCTTCTTACTGCCCGAAAGCGAGATGTCATGGACCTCCATAGCGAAGGAAATGGCACTCAGCATCTTCTCAAAAGGCGCGCGGCAGAGCGTGTCCACCCGCGGGCGGTTGACGTCCATCCAAGCTTTTTCATTATTGGCCTTCAGCTCGGCCAATACATTGAAACTCTCTTGGGTAAAAAATCCTGTGCTCATATTTTATGATTAAACATGGACGGGCGGACGCGCAAAGGTAAAAAGAGCGTATGAGCGCAAAAGAAAATATGGACGTTATACGCATCAAAACTCTTATTATCGGTACGGGCTTTGGCGGACTGTGCATGGGTGTGAAGCTCAAGGAGGTGGGCGATGATGATTTCATCATGGTCGAAGCGGCGGAGAGCCTTGGCGGAACATGGCGCGATAATACTTACCCTGGCGCAGAATGTGATATTCCATCAGCGCTTTATTCTTTCTCATTTGCGCAAAACCCAACATGGGAGTTTAAATGGGCCAAGCAGCCGCAAATCCTCGCGTATCAAAATAAAGTTGCCGATGATTACAATTTGCGTGACCATATGCGGTTTAATCAATGTGTAAAAAACTGCACATATAATGAAAAGGATAAACGCTGGCGAGTAGAGACAGAACAGGGCGAGTGCTATGACTGCCAATTTTTAATTACGGCCGTGGGGCAATTACATCATCCCAACACGCCTAAATTCGAGGGCGCAGAGAGATTTAAGGGCGATAGTTTTCATTCCGCCCGCTGGAATTACAGCATTGATTTGGTAGGCAAGCGCGTTGGCGTTATTGGTAATGCGGCTAGCGCTGTGCAGTTTATTCCTGAAATCGCGCAAACTGCAGGGCAGGTGACAGTGTATCAACGCAGCGCCAACTGGGTAATTGATAAAGGTGATCGGCCTTATACGCGGCTAGAGAAATGGATTGCAAAACGATTTCCAGTGCTCGCCTATGTCTATAGATTCGGACTCTGGTGCCAAGGTGAATATATTATTTGGCCTACGATAAAAGGCGCCAACATGCGGGCCGCCATTTTGAGGCTTAAAAACCGCTTCGATATGCGCGGCCACATCAAAGATCCTGCGCTGCAAGAGGCGCTCACTCCGGCTTACCCCATTGGGGCCAAGCGTATTTTATTCTCGGATAAATATTATGCCGCGCTCGCTCGCGAGACTGTGGAGCTTGTACTCGGAACGCCGCAAAAGATAACAGAAACAGGCATTACCGATTCGCATGAGGTATTCCGAGAGCATGACGTCATTATTTATAGTACAGGTTTTCACACAAACCCTTTTTTGAAGTCGATAAAGGTACGCGGGGTCGGCGGACAAACGATTCGCGAAAAATGGGCGGATGGGGCGCATGCTTATTTGGGTGTCTCGACATCAGGCTTTCCCAATATGTTTATGCTTTATGGTCCCAATACCAATACAGGCCATACATCAATTATCTTCAAACTTGAATGCCAGACAAATTACGTGGTTCAGTTACTTGAACATGCTCAAGGGATAGGGCCTATCGCGGTAAAACAAGACGTAGAACAAGACTTTAACACTGAAATGCAGACCCGTTTATCAGAGCTCGCATGGAACGCCGTAGAAAATAGCTGGTACAAAGACGGTGCGCGCCTCACCAATAATTGGCCGGGGTCATCGGCTGAATATAAGCGGCGGACGAAAACACCCGAGCTGACTAATTTTGAGACGTTCTGACTTATTTCATCTTAAAGCCTAATTTACATCGATTCTCAAATAGACCTTCGACTGTCACACAACTGTCATAAAACTTAGATAAAAAAGTTACAGAGTGTCGCCATATCGGCGGCGTGAAAGAGGAGCGAACGACTCGCAATTTCACGTAACATTCAAATGCCGAGGGATCGGCACACATCGGCAAGAGGTTAGACGATGACAAAATTACTAAAAGGCGGTTCTGCTGCGGCCATGGCTCTATGCGCAATGATAGCAACGGAGCAAAGCGCGTTAGCGCAAGACGCGACACTCACTATTGGTGGCCGCCTGATGCTCGATTATACAGTTGCAGATATTAACGAACCTGATGTGAATGTGAACGCTTCCGAAGTGCGCCGTGCGCGCCTTTTCGCTAAAGGTAAATATGGCGACGCTGTTGAATATAAGTTCGAATTTAATCACACAACAGGGAGCGATATTGAAGTGACCGACGGGTTTGTGAAATTTAAGCCAGAAGCCCTACCTTTTACGGTTAGAGTCGGACACTTTAAGACTCACAACTCATTGGAAGAAGAAGCTAGCTCACGCTTTATCTCAACAATTGAGCGCGGCGCCTTTACGGATGCGTTTGATCTTAACCGCCGTCTTGGCGTGTCTGTTGGGCGAGTGGGTAAAAACTATACGTTTAATGCCGGTTTTTACGGTGATGACATCAATGCTTCAAACGAAAAAAATGGCTATGCTGCGGCGTCTCGCTTGACATATTTGCCGTACCAAACTGATGATACTCTCGTGCATGTTGGCGGCTCTTGGCGTTACCGAAATGCGGGGGATTCGTTTGATGAGAACGATACAGACGATTTATTTCGTTACCGCCAACGCCCCTACGCGCATACGCTTGATACAACGAATACGGACGGCGTTCTGAGTAGTGGCCGTATCGTCGATACAGGCCGTTTTGCAGCGTCTGATAATCTATTTGCGGCTGAAGTCTTAGCTATTCATAAAAACCTTTGGTTTGCGGGTGAATATGCTGTGCTTAATGCGAACGGCGAAACTGGATTTGAGGACGGTGATTTTAGCGGTGGATATATTGAAGCGGGTATCGTGATTGGTGGTAAGCGCGGCTATAAAAAATCTGGCGGAACATTTGACCGTAATAAAATTGACAATCCAGTAGGCTCTGGGGGATTAGGCGCGCTGTCTTTGGTCGCGCGCTATGATACGCTTGATATTCAAGACGGTCCTTATCTTGGCAAGCTTGACACGGTTGTCTTGGGCGCCGATTGGTGGCCGACGAAACAGACTCGCTTGCGCCTAAACTACTTTGATGCTGATGCAACCAATGGCTCTGCTGATAGTGCAAACGGCTTTATGGCGCGTCTCGGATTTGACTTCTAATTTTGACTGAAAAGGTACAACTCATGAAATTACATACATATGCTCTTGCCATTAGCACGGCTGCCTTTCTGGCGGCTTGCGGCGGCGACGCGACCACAGCTACTGATGCGATTAAAAATACCGCTAAAGACGTCAAAGCGGCCGCTGCGCTCGAAGGCGGTGATATCCGCATTGTTGGCTCTTCAACTGTTTATCCGTTTTCGACTAAGGTTGCGCAGGAATTCAAAAACAAGACTGGTTATAATGTTGTTGTCGAGTCTACGGGGTCAGGCGGCGGGCATAAGCTCTTTTGCGCAGGACCTGGTCTCGATACGCCTGATGTGACTAACTCCTCACGACGTCAGAAAAAATCTGAATTTGACCTCTGCACGAAAAACGGCGTTGATGGTATCATTGAGGTTCAGGTTGGTTTTGACGGTATTGTCGTCTCGAACGCCATTGACTCCGCTAATATCGATATGAGCCTTAGAGATGTTTACATGGCATTTGCCAAAGAGGTTCCGACGTCCGATACAGATTGCACAATGATTGCTAATCCAAATGTTAAATGGACAGACGTAAACCCTAATTTACCTAGCTATACAATCGAAGCCTACGGCCCGCCACCAACATCAGGTACGCGTGACGCCTTTGTTGAAATTGCGATGGAAGGTGGGGCGAAGTCAATTCCTTGCTTAGCCGCAATGCGTAAATCTGACAAAAAAGCCTTTGGCGCTTATGCGCATACTGTACGTGAAGACGGTAAATGGATTGATGCTGGTGAAAATGATAATGCATTGGTGCAAACTTTGGTCAATACACCCACAGCGGTTGGCGTTTTTGGTTATTCATTCTTGGCTCAAAACGGTGATAAAATTAAAGGCGCCGAAATTGATGGTGTGGCCCCAGAGTTTGAAAATATTGCAAGCGGAGATTATGATATTTCTCGCTCGCTCTATTTCTATGTTAAAAAAGGTCATCTCGATAAAACGCCCGGCCTACGTGAGTTTACACTTGAGTTTCTCTCAGACGCTGCGGCGGGTGAGGGCGGTTACCTTGAAGAAATTGGTCTTGTGCCGCTTCCAGAGGGGCAGCGCGAAGTCATCATTGCCAATGTACGCAGCGGGAAAGCTTATTCTCAATAGATAGGCGGAGTAATCCACGTCTAATTTTAGTGATGGCGCGAGGCTGCATAGACTCTGCGTCAGCTATTGGTTAAAGGCCGTTAAGCGCTGGGGTTTTCCCGCATTTGCGGCCTTTTTGCTGCGTAACTATCGCGAATCTGTTTAGGGAGCACAGGTGTCAAACTTTCCAGTTTATATCCTCGCCCTTTTGGCTGTGTGCACGATAGCAGGCTTTTTCGTTAATCGAAACCTTGCTCGAACCCGCCTAACCGCTGTTGGCGGAGGCATTAAAGGCGGATGGCACTCTCAGGCTAATTATCACGGACTATTCACGGCCTGGCTGATTGCGCTTGGTGGTCTGGCCGTTTTTATCGGCGGGCTGTTTATGCGCTCAGAAAGCGCAGGGATGAGCTTTCATCTTGCATGGCTTGTAGGGTTATTGATATTCGCTGCTGCAGTTGTTTTGCTCTGTTCCAAACGTATCACCGCCGACTTTCGTGCCCGTACCTATGTTGAACGCTTTATTCAAGCCGTTTTAATCGGCCTGTCCATCGTGGCCGTTTTGACGACATTTGGCATTGTTATGTCGCTAGCTTTTGAAAGCTGGCGTTTTTTTGAACAGGTCCCCTTAAACGAATTTCTTTTTGGCCTGCAATGGTCACCGCAGACAGCATTAAGAGCAGACCAAGCCGGTTCTTCTGGAGCTTTTGGAGCCGTGCCTATCTTTGCAGGTACATTTCTTATCATGCTGGTGGCGATGGCGGTGGCAGGCCCGATTGGACTGATGGTTGCGATATATTTGTCCGAATACGCCCACCCAACGACTCGTAAAATCGTCAAGCCGCTTATCGAAATACTGGCGGGTATTCCGACCGTCGTATACGGCTTCTTTGCGCTTCTAACCGTAGGCCCAACAATTCGAAATTTTGCAGAAACGCTCGGCTTTGCTGTTCCCACGCAAAGTGCAATTGCGGCGGGTGTTGTCATGGGCATTATGATTGTGCCGCTCATTTCGTCGCTTTCTGACGACGTTATTTCTGCCGTACCGCAATCGCTGCGTGACGGATCTCTCGCGCTCGGGGCGACGAAATCGGAAACAATGAAACAAGTCATTTTCGCGGGTGCGCTTCCAGGTATTATCGGGGCTTTCCTCCTCGCTATTTCACGCGCGATTGGCGAGACGATGATTGTGGTTATGGCGGCTGGCCGTGCGGCGAACTTAACGGGTAACCCCTTTGAAGCCGTGACCACCGTGACCGTGCAAATCGTGGCACTACTTACGGGTGACCAAGAATTTGACAGCGCCAAGACGCTAGCCGCTTTTGCTCTAGGGCTTGTGCTTTTTGTGATTACCCTTCTTCTGAACGTGATGGCGCTGACGATTGTGCGCCGCTATCGTGAGCAATATGACTGATGATTGATACGGTGACAAAAATTGTTGAGCCGACAATGCCAGCTACCGCATCGGCAAGTAGTGGTTCGTTTCACGCGTCTGACTTTGCTGTTAAACGCCTTAAGGGCCGTTACGGTAAAGAGATGAGGTTTCGTTCGTGGGGCCGCGTTGCGATTGGGATTGCTCTGGCGGCGCTACTTTGGCTCCTCGTAAGCCTTGTCGGTACAGGTTACACGGCTTTCCGCCAGAACTTTATGACGGTCGACATTACGCTCACCGAGTCTGTCATTGACCCTTCGGGCGAACGTGACAAAAATATCCTGCGCGGGGCGAACTTCCGCAAAATTATTCAAGAGACAATGTACGCCCAGTTCCCAGATGTGGATAATCGCAAGGCTAAACAAGAGCTTTTTGCATTGGTGTCATCCTCTGGCGCAACCAATCAAATCCGCCAAATGGTTTATAATGACCCAACGCTAATTGGGAAAACTATAACGCTAACTGTGCCAACATCTGATCAAGTTGATCAATTGCTCAAAGGTTACATTGACCGCGATACGCCCGAAGCGCGGCGCAAAATTTCAGATCAGCAAATCATGTGGGTCGATACGCTTAAAGACAGCGGTGTAATTAAAAGCAAATTCAATAAAGTCTTTTTCACAAGTCCCGATAGCCGCGACCCAGAACTTGCGGGTATTGCCAGCGCCGTCATGGGGTCGGTGATGATTTTATCCGTTGCCTTTGTACTTGCCTTCCCGATTGGCGTGGGGGCAGCCGTATATCTTGATGAATTTGCGCCCAAGAATAAGTTCACGGACTTTATTGAAATTAACATAAACAACTTGGCCGCTGTGCCGTCTATTGTGTTTGGTCTTTTGGGCCTTGCGGTATTCCTCAACTTCTTTGGGATGCCAAGATCGATCCCCTTAGTGGGGGGTATGGTACTTGCACTACGTGTGTTCCCGACGATTATTATTTCAACGCGCTCAGCCTTGCAATCGGTTCCGCCGTCCATGGTGGACGGCGCGCTCAGCCTTGGCGCGTCCCACACACAGGCTGTGTTTCACCAAAAAGTGCCTCTGGCAGCGCCCGGTATTTTGACAGGCTCCATTATTGGCATGGCGCAGGCGCTTGGAGAAACAGCGCCGCTTCTCATGATTGGTATGGTGGCTTTTGTGACCGAAGTGCCAAGCTCTTTCACCGAGCCTGCAACGGCTCTGCCCGTTCAGATTTTCCTATGGTCGGACAGCGCTGAGCGCGCGTGGTCAGAACGTACGTCTGCGGCTATCCTTGTGCTACTCGCAGTGCTAATCATTATGAATGGGTTTGCGATTTACTTGCGTTCCAGACTTGAGAAGAGACGATAGATGGATAACGACATTCCAATCACTGACGGTTACACTGGCGATACGCAGGAGACACTGCGGTCCGAAAAGCTCAAAATGGCCGCGCCAGTTGCGACGGCACGCGTGAATACCGCACCGCGAAAAATAAAGTTCACCTGCCGTGGTGTTAAAGTGCATTACGGAAGTTTCGAAGCGTTGCACGGTATTGATATTGATATTCCTGATCGCGGCGTCACGGCTTTTATTGGCCCGTCAGGTTGCGGCAAGTCGACATTTCTTCGTACCTTTAATCGCATGAACGATACGATTGTCGGCTGTAAAGTTTCGGGCGAAATCAAAATGGACGGCCAAGATATCTATGCTGAAGATCTTGACCCAGTGTTGCTGCGCGCACGCGTTGGTATGGTCTTTCAAAAGCCCAACCCCTTTCCAAAATCAATTTATGATAACATTGCCTATGGCCCAAAAATTCATGGCATGACTAATAGTAAAGCTGAGATGGATGAGTTGGTTGAAAAATCTCTGCGCCGCGCAGGTTTATGGGATGAGGTAAAAGACCGCCTTAAGCTCTCTGGTACGGGTCTTTCCGGTGGTCAGCAGCAGCGCCTCGTGATTGCGCGCGCTATAGCGGTTTCCCCCGAAGTTATTTTAATGGATGAGCCGGCTTCTGCACTGGACCCGATTGCCACGGCCAAGCTTGAAGCGCTGATTGACGAGTTGAAAGAACGCTACTGTATCGTCATTGTGACTCACTCTATGGCGCAAGCTGCGCGTATTTCAGACCGCACGGCCTTCTTCCATCTGGGCGATCTAATTGAATATGACGAGACCGCGACGGTCTTCACCAAGCCAACCGATAGCCGTACCGAAGATTACATCACAGGCCGTACAGGCTAGGCGTGACATCCGTTCTATTTGTTTGTCTAGGTAATATTTGCCGTTCCCCCACTGCGGAGGCGGTCTTTCGCCAAAAGGCCAAGCAAGCTGGGCTTGACCTTGTTATAGACAGCGCCGGTACGGGGGGGTGGCATGTCGGGGCCGCGCCCGACCCTCGCGCCATGGAAGCAGGAGAGCAGGCCGGTTATAGCTTCGTAGGGCAGTCCGCGCGCAAAGTTGAAACATCAGATTTCGCGCGCTTTGATTATGTTCTTGCAATGGATAAAGAAAACCTACGAAATTTGGAAACGCTAGCCCCTCAAAATTATTCGGGGCATCTCGGTTTGTTTCTGGACTTTGCTAAAGAGTATAGCGCGCGCGAAGTCCCAGACCCTTATTACGGAGGGGATGATGGGTTTAAAGAGGTGGTTGCCCTCATAGAGGCTGCGAGTACAGGCTTGCTGAGCGCTATAAAGGCTAAAATTGAATAGTTTGAAATCATTAAACTCTTCACATGTTTTTGAAGACTTTATAAAGCGTTTTGCCGAAATGTTAAATATATGGGACCGCTTCATCGCAGCCTGTCTTCGGCACTTAATTTTCTCCGTTCACCGGATTTAGCGGTACGGTCTGAATCACGTTTTCGCCTCTAAAGGCATAATACCGCCCGACTTCATATCCTTGATCTGTGAGTCGTTCTTGAATGCTGTCTTCACCTAGCAAATGGCCAATACCTATGGCGGCAAATCCTGTTCCGCTATCTTCCATGAAACGTGTAAGCGGCCGCACCCATTCGCGGTTCACATCATCAAAGAGACTTTGGTAAATATCAGGCGAGCGGTTTTCTACTTCAACTACCAACTCGCGCGTTAGGTAATTGGTTTGTCCGACCGACCATGCCTGCGCGACCTTGGCCAAATCATCGCCGAGTGTGTTAAACCCCTCCAGCGTATCGTTGAGCATCTTCATTTGTACGAAATTGGGCTGTTGTGCGGTACGCGTGATTTGGTTTTCCATCGTATCAAGATAGATGACGTTTTTACCTTGCGCCGCCGCGCGCGATTTGAGGGCTTCATCGGCCGAAAGTTCTGGCGTTAACCCCGCATTGACTGCCGCGGCTATCGTTAAAAACTCGCTTGCCAACCAAGGCTTCATATTATCAAGCGTTGCCACGGGCAGTCCGCCGTTATTTGCCGCAGCATCTAGCAGCTTTAATTGATAACTATCTAGCTCCCCGGATAGGCGCAGACCATCGCTGCGAAAACCAAGACTTTGCGTTAAAACAGAGGCCTGTATTTGCGCGCTGGGGCCTGTATCAATCTCAAAAAATACAGTGCCGGACTCACGAAAAACAGCTTCTAGATCACTGCGTATCCAGTTAAAATCGGCGGACAATAAATGTACAGTCCCGAATAGATAAAGCGTGCTGTCATGGTCTTTGACATACCAAATTGCGGGGCCGTCATTACGCGCGCGCGCGTCCGATATTTTACCGTCCACTGTTCCGCCTTGATCGCAAGAGGTGAGACACAATGAGGCCGCAAATAAGCTGGCCATATATAAAAAAGTTTTCATGGAGGCGCTTGTGCCTAAGCAAGAGGGTGGAATCAATAAGGCATTTTAACTGCGCGGACTATCAGAACTTTCGATTGCCATTATTGGGGTAGATGACTAGAACAGCCCCTAATATGCACCCGTAGCTCAGCTGGATAGAGCGCTGCCCTCCGAAGGCAGAGGTC
>CAZFWZ010000074.1:0-12713 GCA_964522765.1 uncultured Caulobacterales bacterium
CACGCTAGTCATGTGGGAAAAAATCATACTCTTCTTCCCTGAGCTTTTGCTCGCCTTCTCAGCTTCACAACTGCTGCTGTTGGGCGTGTCTAAAAAGTCTGATCGTACAGATATCGTGCGCTATATCGGTATCGCCGTTTTGCTTGTCTTTGCATTTTCTGGTTTTCTACTTGGTATGCCAAGCGGAACAGCCTTTAGCGGTGCGCTCGTTATTGATAATTACAGTCATTACATCAAAATGATTATTGGCCTTGCTGGCGCGGCGTCACTTGTTTTCGCTAAGCCTTATTTACAATCCGAAAAACTCGACACGCACGAGTTCACCGTGCTGCTCCTATATGCCGTTCTAGGGATGAGCATTATGGCCTCGGCTAACAATCTATTATCCGTTTACATTGGCGTCGAAATGCAGGCCCTTGCGCTTTACATTATGGCCGCCTTTAATCGCGATAGTCTACGTTCATCAGAAGCAGGTCTTAAGTACTTCGTGCTCGGCGCGCTATCGTCGGGCCTTCTACTCTATGGTTTGTCGTTGATTTATGGTTTCTCTGGCTCGCTCGACTTTGACCGTATTGGCGCCGTTGTCGAAGCCGGCGCGTCTCCTGGCCTTATCGCAGGTATGGTGTTTATGCTCTGTGGTCTTGGTTTCAAAATTTCTGCGGCGCCTTTCCATATGTGGACACCAGACGTTTACGAAGGTTCGCCCACGCCTGTCACAGGTTTTTTTGCCGGCGCGCCGAAATTTGTAGCCATGTGCTTGATTGCGCGTATTTGTGTTGGCCCATTTGGCGGCATTGAAGATCAATGGCAGCAAGTTATTATCGTCTTTGCGGTTCTGTCTATGTTTGTCGGCGCGATCGGTGCTTTGGCACAGACTAATATCAAACGCTTGATGGCTTATTCCTCAATCGCGAATATGGGTTATGCACTCGTGCCGCTATCTGCCGGCGGGGCGGCGGGCGTAAAAGGCATGCTGATTTTCATGTCGATTTATGTCATTACCGTGATTGGTATCTTTGCGTGTATTCTTCAAATGCGAATTCGTAATGGTATGGTAGAACAGATTAGTGATTTGTCAGGCCTCTCGAAATCTAACAAAGGCCTCGCCATTGTCCTGACGATGTTCATGTTGTCCGTGATGGGTATACCTCCGCTAGTCGGTTTCTTTGGTAAGGTCTTGGCGTTTCTTCCTGCTGTTGAAGCAGGACTAGTCTGGCTAGTCGTTCTTGCACTTATTGCTTCGGTTATCGGTGCATTTTATTATTTGCGTATTATTAAATCTATGTGGTTTGATGAACCCGTACATGAGTTTGTTGAGGCGCCATCAAGCCTGCGTTGGATTTCAATTGGGTCTGCCGTGCTTGTGCTGCCGCTTCTTATCTTGCCGTTCACGGCCATTCCGGCGACGGGCTTTATCAGCCAAGCGGCTGCGAGTTTGTTTTAGGTTTGAAGTTTCTACATCTCACTGAGACGGGCTCTACTAATGATGAAGTCCGCCGACTAGCAGAGCAGGGCGAGATTGGCCCGTTATGGCTTAGCGCTGATGTTCAAACAGGCGGCCGAGGCCGACATGGCAGGAATTGGACGTCCGATAAGGGTAATCTCTATGCGAGCGGTCTGTTTCCATTAGATAAAGAACCCTTGGCTGCAGCGCAGCTTGGCTTTGCGGCAGCTCTGGCGATTGCCGATACTATAGCGGTTTACGCGCCCGGCTCGCAAGTTACACTGAAATGGCCCAATGACGTCCTCGTCGATGGAGCCAAAATCTCAGGTATATTGTTAGAGACAGGTCAAACACAGGGACGTTCATGGGTCATTGTTGGGATTGGCCTTAACCTTCTAAGCCATCCCGCGGATACGCCCTATCCCGCCACCCATTTGCTTGAGCATATATCAAAAGCGGCTCTTTCAAGCGCAGAGCCTATCTTCACGGGAGTGGAGGCTGTGCTTCCCGTTTTATCCTCTCGGTTTGAGCATTGGCGAGTGCAGCATGCGCGTGAGGGATTTGCAGCGCTTCGTAATCCTTGGTTGGCGATGACACAGGGGGTAAATGAAATGGCGAACATTCGCCTGGCGAACCGTAGTTTTCGCGCTAAAATCATAGGACTTGGCGGAAATGGCGAGTTGCAGGTCGAGCATAGCAATGGCACGATAGAAAGCCTATATGCGGGCGACGTGTTTCCAAACGCACCGCTCACGGAGAATTAAATGTTATTGGCAGTAGACACAGGTAATACCAATACGCTTTTCGCGATTCATGACGGTGAAAACTGGGTCGTAGAATGGCGCATTGCAACGAATGCAACGCGTACAGCTGACGAATATGCTGTCTGGTTTCATCAATTGCTTGAAATGCAAAAGCTAACATTCAAAGATATTAAGCGCTGTGTGATTTCCACTGTGGTGCCGCAGTCTTTGTTTAATATGCGCAATCTTGCGCGTCGTCACCTTGAGGTGGAGCCTGTTATTGTTGGCGATGCTGGCATTGAAATCGGTATTGCTAATGCGTTGCCTAATCCGAATGAGGTCGGGGCAGACCGCCTCGTAACGGCGCTCGGTGCTCGGCTTAAGCATAAAGGCAATCTTATTATTATTGATAGCGGCACTGCGACGACATTTGACGTGATTTCAGAAGACGGCGTATTTGAAGGCGGCGTCATTTGTCCCGGAATTAACCTGTCTATGCGTGCGCTCCACGAAGCTGCAGCGCAGCTCCCGCGTATCGCTATTCAAAAACCAGAAAAAGTCATCGGTAACTCCACAGTGACGGCAATGCAGTCTGGTGTGTTTTGGGGCTATATTGGACTTATTGACGGACTCGTGCGTAAAATAAAAGACGAGGACGGCCGTAAATTTACGGTTATAGGTACAGGCGGCGTTGCATCACTTTTTGAGGGTGCATCTGAAACGATTGATGTCTATGACAGCAATCTAACTATCAATGGTTTACTTGAGATTTCCAAACTAAACCCAGGTAAATAAACAAAATAAGAAGCTCCACTTAATGTCAAAAAACAAAAAGAATAAAGACGAGTTCGTCTTTCTGCCGCTTGGCGGAAGCGGGGAAATCGGGATGAACCTTAATTTGTTTGGCTTTGGGCCGGCTCATAAACGTCAGTGGATTATCATCGATATTGGCGTGACATTCGGAAATGCGCAGACGCCAGGCATTGATATCATTATGCCTGACATTGCCTTCCTTGAAGAAGGAAATGGTGAGCTTTTAGGCGTCGTTCTTACACATGCACATGAAGATCATATGGGCGCTTTGGCGCGTTTGTGGCCGCGTCTTAAGTGCCCTGTCTATGCGACGCCCTTTACAATGTTTTTGGTGCGTGACCGCTTGTCTGAAGTCGGGCTTTTGGGTGAGGTTGACCTTCACGAGATCGAGCTAAAAAGCCGCTTTAACATCGGGCCGTTTGACCTTGAGATGATAACACTGACCCACTCTATTCCCGAACCCAATGCGGTTGCTATCCGTACGCCGGCGGGGCTTGTTTTACACACAGGGGATTGGAAAATTGATGCAGACCCACAAATCGGTGAAGCTGTTGATGCAGCCGCCCTCAAGGCGCTTGGCGATGAAGGTATTCTCGCTATGATTTGCGATAGTACTAACGTCTTTACTCCCGGCTATGCAGGCTCTGAAGCTGGCGTTCGAACCGAGTTGACTAAGCTGATTTCTGAATATGATGGACGCGGTGTAGCTGTGGCTTCATTTGCGTCAAATGTGGCCCGCCTTGAATCCGTCATGATGGCAGCGCGAGAAAACAACCGTAGTGTTTGCCTTGTCGGGCGCTCCATGCACCGTATGGTCGGGGCGGCTAAGGCGGTGGGACTGCTTGACGGTGTAGGGGCCTTGCTCGAAGAAACAGAGGCCATGAACATGCCACAAGGTAACGTGTTATACCTTTGTACCGGTAGCCAAGGTGAACCGCGTGCTGCGCTGTCGCGTATTGCGGCGGGTGATCACCGCAATATCAAATTCTCTAAGGGTGACGTGGTTATCTTTAGTTCTAAAATTATTCCGGGTAATGACATTGGTATTTTTGCGCTTCAAAACGCGCTTGCTGATGAAGGCATTGAGATTGTCACCGAAAAAGACCGTGATATTCATGTCTCGGGCCATCCGTGCAGAGGCGAGCTGGCGCAAATGTATGAATGGGCCCGTCCCAAAATAGCCATTCCTGTCCACGGCGAACGACGTCATCTGATTGAACATGCTAAGCTTGCGCGCGAACTTGGCGTCGAGAAGTCAATTTCACCCCATAACGGTGAGATGATACTTATCAGCGAGACTGGCCCTCAAGTCATTGATATCGTGCCTAATGGACGTTTGCATCAAGATGGCAATGTCATCGTCAATGCCTTGGATGACGGCCTACGTTTGCGCCGAAAGATGGCTTATGCAGGCCATATCGCCATTAGCCTTGTTGTGAATTCTAAAGGGAAGCTTCTGTCTGGACCAGACTGCCATATCAGCGGCTTTCCGCATGGCCGTAATGATGTTTATCTTGATGCTATGATTGATGATGTTGGCGACGAAGCCGAAGCTGCGTTTAATGGGCTGAGCCGAAACGGTAAAGTCGATGAAGATGTGATAGAAGACCGCATTCGTTCCCGTATCAAAAAAATGGTAAAGCAACATACGGGCAAGCGCCCCGTTGTTGTTGTCTCAGCCCATAAGGTGAAATAATGCCGCAAACAGAACTCTCTATTGGCCCGCTTAATCATGTCGGCGTGGCCGTACCGGATATTAATGCGGCGATTGAGATGTACCGCAGGGTCTTTGGTTGCAGGGATATCACGGAGCCGACGGATTTGCCGCCGCAAGGCGTCACCTTTGCCTTTGTAAACCTTCCAAGTGGACAGGTTGAGCTTATCCAGCCTTATGGGGATAATTCTCCTATTACAAAATTCCTTGAGCGTAACCCTAAAGGCGGTCAGCACCATATTTGCTTTGAGGTGGCGGACATTGATGAGGCCTGTGTAGTTATGGCAGAGCGCGGAATGCGCGTTCTAAATGAGCCCCGTATTGGCGCGCACGGTACGCCTGTTGTGTTTCTTCATCCGGGAGATGCTGGCGGCGTGCTGATTGAGCTTATGGAAACTCCGAAAGATGCGCATTAATGTCACCGTTTTCAGCCTTCGTTGTTTTTCTTCTTATTTGGTGGGTTACGCTGTTCGGCGTCTTGCCTATGGGCGTACGTGGTCAGGCTGAAGAGGGTGATGTCTTCAAAGGGTCTGAGCCCGGCGCGCCTGTGCAAAGCGATATAAAACGTAAGTTCGTCATCACGACAATGATTGCCGCTGTGCTTTGGGTCATTGTTTGTACCGTTATCATAAGCGGTGTTTTAAGCTGGAATGACCTTGGTTTACACTTACCGGGCGGTAATAGCTAACTGACGTTTAATTATTCCCCTCACAGGAGTGCTTGGCATCACCCGTTTGGCGCGCTAAGCCTTTAACATTAAGATTTAGGATTCTCTCATGCGTCTGTCACGTTATTTTCTACCCGTGCTAAAAGAAACGCCTTCTGAGGCGACGATTGCATCGCACCAATATATGTTGCGCGCAGGCATGATTAAGCAAAACAGCGCCGGCATTTATAGTTGGCTACCGCTTGGCCTAAAAGTTCTGCGTAAAATCGAGAAGATTGTACGCGAGGAACAGAATAAAGCGGGCGCTGTTGAAATGCTCATGCCGACTATTCAATCTGCTGATTTGTGGAAAGAAACAGGCCGCTATGACGCTTACGGTCCAGAGATGCTCCGCATTACGGACCGCGGCGACCGCGAGATGCTTTACGGGCCCACGAATGAGGATATGATTACGGATATATTTCGTAGTTATGTGAGGTCTTACAAAGATTTACCCCAGCTTCTTTATCATGTTCAGTGGAAATTTCGCGATGAGCGCCGCCCGCGTTTTGGCGTGATGCGCGGCCGTGAATTCCTCATGAAAGATACTTATAGTTTCGACATTGATGAGGCGGCCGCACGCAAGTCTTACTATAAAATGTTTGTCGCTTACTTGAACACCTTTGATCGTATGGGCATCAAAGCTATTCCTGTAAAAGCAGATCCGGGTCCAATTGGCGGAGATTTGACACATGAATTTGTTATCCTCGCTGAAACAGGTGAGAGCGAAGTATTTTGTCATAAAGCGCTTTTGGAAATGGACGCGCCGGGTGAGGTCGATTTTGAAGGTGATTTGTCAGATCACGTTGATAAACGCCGCGCACTTTACGCCGCGACAGACGAAACACACGATGCTGAAGAATTTGAGAAAGTTCCAGAATCAGAACGCATGAGCGCGCGCGGTATTGAAGTTGGACACATCTTCTATTTCGGGGACAAATATTCCAAGCCTATGGGCGCCTCTGTTATGGGGCCAGACGGCAAAGAGCATATGGTGATGATGGGCAGCTACGGGGTTGGTGTCTCGCGTCTTGTCGGCGGTATTATTGAAGCCAGCCATGATGAGAACGGTATTATCTGGCCGAAATCTGTTGCGCCGTTCGGGGCAGGGATTATCAACCTAAAAACAGGTAATGAAGAGGCCGATGCAGCATGTGAGAATCTGTATTCACAGCTTACAGCAGCTGGCGTTGACCCGCTTTATGATGACCGTGATGATCGCGGCGGTGTGAAATTTGGGCGCATGGACTTAATCGGACTGCCGTATCAAGTCACAGTTGGCCCGCGTGGTCTGAAGAACGGCGTTGTTGAGGTTAAAGATCGCGCGACTGGTGAGAAATCTGAAATGGCGCCAGACGCGGCAATTGCGATGATTTCAGATGCGTTTAAAGGTCTGTAAATGAACGCTTCTGCGCAAATCTCTGGTCCCGTGAATAAGGGGCAAAACAAGCCTTTTGGTAGGGTCGAACGGCTCATCGCGCGGCGTTATCTTGGTGCCAAAAAGAAAGACGGCGGCGTTGGCCTTATCGCGGCCTTATCGTTTATTTGTATTATGCTCGCCGTCGCGGCCATGATTATCATTATGAGCATTATGAACGGCTTTCGCTCCAAGCTAATTTTGCTCACCATTGGCTCTCAAGGGCATATGTATGTTGCCACAGCCGCGCCGCAGCCAACGTCTGAATCTGTGCGAGAACTAGAGCGTAAACTTGCTAGCGTACCAGGCGTCGAAAAAGCCTTTGAAATGAGCCAAGATCAAACGATGATTCAAAGCGAACGCCGTCCAACAGGCGTCATCATCAACGGAATTTCACCGGAAAACCTGCGCGATTTTGACCTTATCGTAGATAATCTTGTGCTGGGATCTGTTGATGGGTTCGGACGAGGACGCGGCAGTGACAATGAGATTGTGGTCGGCACAGGCGTCGCGGGCGCGCTTGGCGTGACCGTAGGCGATCCCATTGTCGTTTACAGCAATAAGGTACGGACAACGGCTATGGGCTCGACGCCAATTCGTAAAAGCTATCGTGTTGGAGCAATCTTTCAAACAGGATTAGATGTTGCAGACTCGGGTTACCTGTTCATGGGGCTAAACCAAGCCTCACTCCTTTTTAGAGACGGTAAGGCGGATGGCTCTATCCAGTTGAGGCTAGAAGATCCCGACGAAATTGACTCTATGGTGCAGCCTGTTGCTAATGCCGCCGGAGAGCCTGTCTTTATTGAAACGTGGAAGGACAAAAACCAAACCACGGCGACGGCGCTGCGCACTGAGCAAATTGCAATGCGCATGATTTTCATGATTGTTGTGCTAATTTCAACATTCCCGATTTTATCGGCCATGATCATGCTTGTGAAAAATAAGTCACGAGATATCGCTGTGTTGCGGACTATCGGCACAACACAGAGTGGGATATTACGCATATTCTTTATGTCGGGCGCCATGATTGGTGTTTTTGGGACGCTTGTTGGCCTTATATTGGGAGTGTTATTTTGTCTTAATATTGGGGCCATACAAGGGTTGATTGAATTCATAACAGGCGTGGAATTATTCCCCGCCGATGTTTACGGCCTTTCGGGCGGTATTCCAGTTAAAATCGTTTGGTCAGAGATCGCGGGTGTGGCGTTTTGGGGGTTTCTTATCACAACTCTCGCGACGTTTTTCCCTGCATTGACGGCTTCTAAAATCGACCCTGTTGATGCTCTGAGGTATGAATAATGCCCAACTCTAATTCCAACTCTGACCCACGCCGCCCGATACTTTCGGTTCGTAATCTGCACCGTACCTATAAATCAGGTGAGGGCACTCTCACGGTGCTTAAGGGGGCAGATATTGATATTTTCCCGGGCGAGATGATTGGCCTTGTTGGGCCTTCGGGGTCGGGTAAATCTACGCTGCTGCATGCGGCGGGCTTACTTGAGAAACCAGACGCGGGCCAAGTTTATATTAATGGCCGTGAATGCCTCAAGCTGTCCGATCAAGAGCGCACCTCTATTCGCCGCCAGAGCATTGGCATGGTTTATCAGTTCCACCATTTGCTGCGCGAGTTTACAGCGCTGGATAACGTTGCGATACCGCAAATGATTGCGGGCATGAGCCAAGCGGCGGCACGTGCTGAAGCTAAGCGCCTGCTGACAACTGTTGGGCTAGAGCACCGCCTAGACCATACGCCGTCTCAAATGTCTGGCGGGGAACAGCAGCGTGTCGCGATATCTCGCGCTATTGCTAATCGTCCTCAAGTCCTACTTGGGGATGAACCTACGGGCAATCTTGATCCTGCGACGTCTACACGCGTGTTTAAGAGCCTGCTTGCGCTCACCCGCCAAGAAGGGTTCTCGGCATTAGTCGCGACGCATAATATGGAACTGACGCAATATATGGACCGTGTCCTTACGGTGCGCGACGGGATGATTATCGCGGTTAGTAGCAAGACAGCACTGCGCACGCCAATTACGCATTAGCCCGCTCTGAGAACCAATAAAATAGCGCGCCTGACAGTATAATTGCTGCTGCAAACATTGCTTTTCCTGGGCTTGTTTTTACAACAAATATCAATGTAAATGTCGTAAGTGCTATGTAGATAAGCGGTACAATTGGATACCCCCATGTCTTATAAGGCCGGGGTAGATCAGGTTCCTTCCAGCGAAGAACGAAGACACCAATAACGGCTAAGAGGCTGTTCAGTGCAAGCATGGCCCCTGCGAAAATTACTATAAATTTAAAGCTAGAGGTCACAATAAAAATTAGCGCGACTAAAGACTGAAAGTAGATAGCGTTGTGAGGCACGCCTGCGTCGTTTGTTTTTCCAAGCCAACGAAAAGCTTTGAAGTCTTCACCAACGGATTGCAGAGCGCGGGGGCCTGCTAATACCATAGCGCTTACAGTTGATATCAGTAGAATAGATAGCATAATTGCAATAATGCGCGCACCCATCTCGCCAAATATAAAGTTTGCGGCAATGTACCCAACTTCCTCTTTACCCATCATAGCTTCGATCGGGGCGACGCGTAGAAAAACAAAGTTCAGAAGGACATAAAGCGCTGTGACCAGACCCGTTCCGAATAGAAGGACTTTTGGCAGATCACGCTGCGGGTTTTTCATTTCTCCGCTGATATAGGTCGCCGCGTTCCATCCGGTATAGGCGTAGGAGACGTAAATAAGGGAAACAGCGAAGGCTCCGCTTGTGATGATATCTAAATCACCAGGCTGGGGCGTGAAAACCATAGGGGTGGTGTTCTTGGTTAAAAGCAATCCTGCTGCGCAAAAGCCGATGACTAGCAGCACTTTCATTGCTGTAAAAGTTGTCTGGAAGCGGGCACTGTCAGAGCGATTGCGCCCATGTATGATGGTTGCGACAAGGACGACGGCGACGGCTAGGGCCTTTTGAATACCGCTTTGAGCTGCAAAGTCCCAAGGTAGGGCTGCCGTGAAATACTTAGAAAACACGATAGCCACGGCCGCAGTAGGGGCCGCAAATCCGATGAGGGCAGATATCCAGCCGGAGATAAATCCTGCAGCAGGATGATAGATACGGCCAAGAAAGTTATACTCGCCGCCAGAACGGGGCAAAGCTGCGCCTAACTCCGCATAGCTTGCTGCGCCGCAAATCGCGGCAACCCCGCCAAGAACCCACAACATCAACAAAGGAAAACCGGCTTGTATATCCAACAATTGGAAACCAAGGCTGGTGAAAACGCCAGTGCCAATCATATTTGCGATGATAATCGCAGCGGCGGCGCGCGGGGCGTAGTAGGTTTTTAAGTCTGTTTTCATCCACCTAAATGAGCTTATCCACGGGCGTCTGTCCAGCGTTAACACTCTTTTTGTTGACAAGCTTTGGGATAACTTTGTATAGAACAAATAGTGAACATCATTTAAAACAATGGGGATAAGACTATGAAGCAAGTTGCAGCAGACCTAAGCGCCGCTATGGTAATGGCAGGATTCGTCACAATGATGACAGTCTGGATGATGATATTAGCGGGCTAAGCACCACTAAGCAGGAGGCAGAGCATGGCAGATAAAACGGCACAATATGTTCCGCTACGCTGCCGTTCGCCTTACTCAATTCTTGAGGGCGCGATCAAAATTGGAGACTTAGGTAAGCGGGCAAAGGAATACCGCTTTCCTGCGCTTGGCCTTACCGACACGACCAATATGTGCGGCGCGCTAGAGTTTTCGGGAACAATTTCCAAAACAGGTATACAGCCGATAATGGGTGTCACACTTGCGATGGATATTGGCCTAGAAGGGCAGCCAGGCCGCATTCGTCGTGACCCAGACGGCACACTGGCGTTACTTGCACAGTCAGATCAGGGCTATCAGAATCTTATGGCGCTCTCTAGCGCGGCTTACCTTGAGGTCGAAGCTACGGATGTGCCGCATATCAAGGCGGCAAAGCTTGATGGACATACAGAGGACGTTATAGCTCTGACGGGTGGCCCAGATGGAGCACTCAATAAACTTATATGCGCTGGCCAAATGGGCGAGGCGGAAGCGTGGCTTGATCGATTAGCGGCGCTTTATCCCAATAGGCTTTATGTTGAACTCCAGCGCCACGGCACAGGGCCAGAGATTGAGGCCGAAAAAACACTGATTGATTGGGCCTATACCAAAGGTTTACCGCTTGTGGCAACAAATGAACCTTACTTTATGGACCCCGATATGCACGCGGCCCATGACGTGCTGCTGTGCATATCAGCGGGCACATATGTACTTGAGAAAGACCGCCGTAAACTCACCAAAGAGCACTATTTTAAATCCGCTGAGCAAATGGCCGAATTGTTTAAAGATATTCCTGAAGCCATTGAAAACACAGTGGATATTGCGAAACGCTGCGCTTATCAATCAGTGGCGCGTGACCCAATTCTACCGAACTTCGGAGACGGTTCTCAGAGTGAAGGAGATATTCTCGCCGAGCAAGCACATGAAGGGCTAAAAGCGCGCCTTGCTGCCGTAGAACCCGCCGCGGGTGTTGAGGCTTACACGGAACGCCTAGAATTTGAACTTAACGTTATTAAAAAAATGGGTTTTCCGGGATATTTTCTTATCGTCTCGGACTTTATCAAATGGGCAAAAGAGCAAGGTATACCCGTCGGGCCAGGGCGTGGATCGGGCGCGGGTTCTGTTGTGGCGTGGTCATTGCTGATTACGGATCTCGATCCGCTCAAATACGGTCTACTGTTTGAGCGTTTTCTTAACCCCGAACGTGTGTCCATGCCAGATTTCGATATTGATTTCTGTCAAGAACGCCGCGGCGAAGTCATCAAATACGTGCAGAATAAATATGGCGAAGAGCAGGTCGCGCATATTATTACATTCGGTACGCTTCAAGCGCGCGCTGTTGTGCGTGATGTGGGCCGCGTGATGCAGATGCCGCTCGGACAAGTTGACCGCCTGGCTAAGCTTGTGCCGTCTAATCCTGCTAACCCCGTTACGCTCGGCGAAGCGATTAAGATGGAGAGGGGGCTGCGCGAGGCGCGAGATAGTGACCCTGCTGTACGAGACCTTCTTGATACGGCGCTTAAACTCGAAGGGTTTTACCGAAATGCAGGTACTCATGCTGCGGGAGTCGTGATTGGCGATCGGCCGCTGACCGAGCTCGTGCCGCTCTACCGCGATCCCCGTTCAGACATTCCAGCAACGCAGTTTTCCATGAAGTATGCGGAGAAAGCGGGACTTGTTAAGTTTGATTTCTTAGGACTCAAAACTTTGACAGTGATTGACCGCGCGCTAAAATATCTCAAAAAACAAGGCCGACCAATTGATTTGGACGCCATACCTACGACGATAAAAGAAGCATATCATCCCCTGTCGCAAGGGCTGTCGGCGGGTGTGTTCCAGCTTGAGAGTTCGGGCATGCGCGATGTGCTGCGTAAGATGGCGCCGGACACAATCGAAGAACTAACCGCTCTTATCTCGCTCTATCGTCCGGGACCGATGAAGAATATCGATACCTATATTGACCGTAAATATGGGCGCATCAAAATCGAGTATCCGCATCCTATGCTCGAAGATATTCTCAAGGAAACCTACGGCATTATTATTTATCAGGAACAGGTGATGCAGATTGCGCAGGTTCTGTCGGGCTATTCACTCGGCGAGGCGGATATGCTGCGCCGCGCTATGGGTAAAAAAGACCAAGCAGAAATGGACCGTCAACGCTCTCGCTTTATTGACGGGGCTGCCAAAAATAAGGTCGATGAAAGCCTCGCGAATGAAATTTTTGAATTGGTGAATGAATTTGCAGGCTACGGCTTTAACAAATCTCATGCCGCCGCCTATGCGATGATTTC
>CAZFWZ010000075.1:0-1123 GCA_964522765.1 uncultured Caulobacterales bacterium
ACGGGCTCTGGCACAGGGTCTGGGTCAGGTTTGGGTACAGGCGGCGGGTCAGGAATTTGGATGTCTGACGTTTGCTTTTGCACTTCGCGAATGCGGTCTTCAACGACGGACATATTTTCTTGGACCGTCAGATATTGCTTATCTAACAGGCGAATTTCAGACTGGAGGGCGCGAATTCGACTCATTTCTGATTGGGTTGAGCTAGCGACAAGGCGGCGTTTGCGAACTTGTTCTTCTAGCTCTTCCATAGATACATCTGTACCGCCGAGTTTGTAGTAGGGAAATAGCACAAGCACGATGAGAATAAACGCGCCAAGCGCGGCGGCGAAAAGGTCAAGCGCGGAGATAGAAAAGACAGAAATATTGCGCCGTCTTGAGCGCATTATAGGCGGCCACCCATGATACGAATAAGCGAGAGGATACGTTCTTCTTTGGCGCGGCGCGCAGCGGCTTCATCCAGTGAGTTTGAAAGTCCGACAGCATCGCCCATAATTTCGAGGTCTATCTCTTCATTAATCAAATCATTGCTACGCTTAAGACGCCCATCAAGATCCGTCATATAGAGCGCTTCAAGCTCATCAATTTCAGACATAAAACTGGTAAATTCGACCTCATCACGGGTTCTCACCAATGCATTAGCATAGCTTTGAGTGACAGGGCCAAACCGTGGGTCTTTGTCAGCATCCAAACGGTAAAGTGAGTCTGATACAATTTGGCGCAAGAATAGAGCGTCTTCTGACACCATGGCGTTAAATTCGGCATTCGCCAGCGCAGAGTCATAGGCTTTAAGGCTATTGATTTGACCAGAAAGCGCGCCTTCGCATTCAACCGCAAAGTCAATAACGAAACCCATATTTGCGAGCGTCAATTCCGGTGCAGCTTGGCGCAGAACGGGGTTTGTTGCGTCTTCAATGGCGTCTAAAATATTGCCACCTGACGGTGCTTCGCCCTCACTATAGTGCGTCAATGCCGCGCGAAATTCTGGCGTTGCGTTACGTCCAACCTCTTGAGTGAGTTTATAAAATTGATAACGCGCTTCAGGGTTTTCGGTCTGAAATTCCGATAGCGTATTGATACAAAAATCAGGATTAGGATTAAGTGTCGGCGCGGTATATGGCGCTAT
>CAZFWZ010000075.1:1223-12496 GCA_964522765.1 uncultured Caulobacterales bacterium
TGGCGCTATCTCGCTTACGACTGGTGCGTTAGATATTTGAGCCTGCGCAGCCGTTAAGGGCAGAGCAGCCGCAAACACGAGGCCTGTGAGGGCTCTCACCGATTTACGCACGATGTGAGCTCGCACTATCATCCTGTCGGACTCACAGGCGCTATTTGAGGCGCTATCTGAGGCGCTATTTGCGGCGCTGTTTGAGCAGGGACGACGGCCCGGGGGACGAACTGCGGAGCCGACACAATTGGGGCTGAGCTTGTGAAAGGAGAGGCTGGCGCGGCGGCCGCGCTGCCGACATCTCGTCCTGCTTGAAAACGCCGGTACTTATCGCTTTTTCCTGCTTCTGCGACGCGCATGTCGCCATTGGCCTGACCTTGCGCGAAATTACCTTCGAGCGTGTAGCTGCCGCGCGGCGCGTGAACTATCATAAGCCCAGGGCCATTGGCGACACCGCCGCTTGCATAGCCGTAATATTCAATCGAATTTCCGCCCGCGCTCTGGATAACGCCAACGCCAGTTCCATTCGCCCGGCCGCCGTTACACACGCCCATCCATGCGCCTGTCGCTCCATTAGCGTCATAAAATGCGCAGCGCGTTGCTACGGTCTCGAGTGAACGTTGCTTAGAATCGTAAAGTGTCTGTAATTTGGACTGCAAGTCCTCATAGCGAATGGCGGTGATAGTCTCGTTACTATCAATCAAATCGACGGTGACTGTCGTTTGCTGCTCTAGCGCTGGCACGATGGAAGAGAGATAATTTCCGCCTACGCCTTTGGACTGCTGATTGAGGGCATAGGCTTGCGAACCTGCAAAGAACGCGCCTTGTATCAGGCCTTGTGTTAGGAGGTAATTGCCATAGCCACTATCTTCATCGCTATTGGCAATGTTTGCGCCCGCGGCTACAACTGCCAGCACGGCTAAAGCCGAGGCGGTGTTTTGCTGGCGCGCAAGTTTGCGGCGTTTTTCGAGCACGTTGTATTCGGCCAAAATCATATCGCGCATTTGCACGCCCATTTCGCCGTTATGGATACCGTCAAAAATGCGCAGAGATTGCACGGATAAATATTTGCGCTGTGCGTCCAAGAGGCGTTCTGCATAGCGGGCGCGGGCTTGGTAATCTGCATTACTTGAACCCACCAAAGTCAAAGCCGCGAGTGAAGGGTCAAATTCGGCAATGGCCGCCGCGCGGCTTGCCATAACGGCTTGATTGACGTCCACATCATTTATGATGCCAATCACGCGGTCAGCCATGGCGTCAGAAAATACGCGTTCTAGAGGGTCAACAGACCCGTTATTGGCTTTGTTAAGCTGTGATAGTGCAACGCGGTCGAGTCTAATCTTCTCAAGCGGGTAGGTCATAACCGCGTTGTTAGAGGTGTCGCCATTAAGTCTCTGTGTGGCGACTTCAAAACGGTTGTCAGAGCGTAGATATGAGATGAAATCAAGTTCCTGCGGCGCTGTATTAAACTGCCCGCGCTGCATGAGTTGTAAGTTGTCAATCACGGTTTCGCGGCCTGCACCCGCGGCCGTTTTAACCATATCTGAACTAGCAAGTAGCACGCCCTGAGTGGCCGCCGCGGCGCGGTGGTCTGTGCGAACCGTAATGAGCGGCGTTACAAGATCACCAAAGGTCAAGGGCTCGCTCTTCATCATTTTTTTAGGATCTGGGAAAGAATAGGTCGCAAAATCGATACTTACCACGTTAGGAACAGACTCGGCCTGTGTTATCGGCTCGGATGTTAACCGGCCATCAGGGCCCAGTTTTACGGCATGCGGCGAGAGCAAGACGCCATGTTCCGGTAACCGCGCCGCAAGCTCTTTATACAGGGACAGGGCAAAATAATTGGACTTTACGATAACGTTGTCAGCTATACTTTTTTGCAAGCCACTGTCTGCATTGCTGGGGACGGAGCCCCCAATAGGCGTGTTTTTGAACGCTCTGTAATAGGCGTCTTTAGCGTTTGTTTCGACAACGGCGGGATAGCGAATAACGGCGAGCACGCCGCCAGCAGGCGACTGCGCTCTAAAGCTCTCTGCTTTTGCACTTCCAACCATAGCTGATTGCTTTTGGCCTGTTGCGGTAGAGGCGCAAGCCGATAGCATCATAACGCCTGTCAGCACGCTCGCGTTTAAAAGGGCAGAGCGTAGCATTGGTAAGCGAAAATGGGGCAATGTCATCATTAAAGGCCTTTCGTCTCGCTAATCTGCCTTAAAATATAAAAAATGCAACATTAACCTCTGCTGAAAGGCAGTGAGGCCTGTTCTGACTTTTTCGTGATAACTTTGGGGCAATAAAAAAGCCGCCCCCGAAGGCGCGGCTTTTAAAATTTTATGTCGGCCGAACTAGGCGTCAGCGGCAGGAGCGGCGTCTGCGCCAGGCGCATCGCCTTCTGCAGGCTTAGTGTCTTCGTCATCAAAACTGCGTTCTGGGCGGTCGCGGCCTTCGGACATGTCGACAGCATTAGCCGCGCGTTCTTTTTGAGCTTCGCGGTCATCAGCTTTGGCGGCTTCTGCTTCCATTGCGATAACATCTTCACCCGCAGCTTGGCGCACAGCTTCGTCTTCAGAGCGCGCCACGTTGATTGTGATGCCCACAGATACGTCAGCATGCATTTTCACTGAAACTTCGTGAATACCCAAGGCTTTGATAGGCTGCTGGAGCACAATCATGTTACGCTTGACGGGTTCACCGACAACTTCTTGGATGTCGCGTGCAGACACTGATCCGTAAAGCTGACCTGTTTCCCCAGCATTACGAATAATGACGTAGTTATTGCCATCAATTGTCTTGCCGGCTTCAGCCGCTTCAGCCGCATTTTCAGCGTTACGCTTTTCAAGAAAATCACGCTCAGCTTCAAAGCGGGCTTTATTTGCTTTTGTGGCACGAAGCGCTTTTTCCTGCGGAAGCAAAAAATTACGCGCAAAGCCTGGCTTGACTGAAACAACATCGCCCATGGCGCCGAGTTTCTCTATACGTTCAAGTAGAATAACGTCCATTGTCTATCTCCTACTTCGTTTCATATGGCAAAAGAGCGAGAACGCGAGCGCGTTTAATAGCGCGGGCGAGTTCACGTTGTTTTTTACCAGAAACAGCTGTAATCCGTGCGGGTGCGATTTTGCCTTTTTCAGACATGTAACGCGCGAGCATTTTAGGATCTTTATAATCAATCGTTAAGCCGTTCTCTCCAGAGAAAGGGCAGACTTTACGGCGACGGCGAAATGAGGTGCGCGACGGCAGGTTCTCAATACGTAATTCTTGTTTTGCCATGGTCTCTAATCTCTCTTCTCGCGGCGTTTGCGCTCTTCACGCTTAGCCAAGATGGGCGACGGTTTGTCAGAAAACTCTTCAACGCGCACAGTCATATAACGAAGAATGTCTTCGTTAATGCGGTGCTGACGCTCAATTTCGTGAACAGCTGCAGCCGGAGCATCAATCTCAATAAGTGAGTAATGCGCTTTGCGGTTTTTGTTGACGCGGTAAGCGAGATTGCGAAGACCCCAATATTCAGTCTTACCGGCTTTAGCGCCTAGATTTTCAAATTTACGGATGGTGTCCGCGACAAGCTCTTCAACCTGATTGGATGAGATGTCCGGACGCGTGATAATCACGTGTTCATAAAGTGACATAAAGTCCCCTTCAAATAACAGCTGCGGCGCTTAGAGCGAGGGCTTGAAGAACCCGGCAATGCGATGGCTCCGAATGATATTTTGACACCATGCCAAAAGGGACCCTACGGACCGCAACCACGAAAGCGCGGGATATACATGATGGGCGCGCGATTGCAAGGACCTAATAAAGGTTATTGCGCCTGAGCAGCTATTTCGTGGGGGGAGCGGCTTTAAAAAATATTTTTACGCAGACCTAGTTTATAATCCATGATGCGGTCTTCAATGGTGTCTTGGTCAAGCGCGTCAAAATTATCGTCACGGCGCGGCGCAGGCGCAGGAGTTGGTGTTGCGTCGTCCTCAGAAGTAGAGACTTTGTCCAGCTTATTTTTCAGATGGTCTGGAATAAGGCTGTTACGCAGGCCTAATTTATATTCCATCACCTGATCATCAATGGCATCATGATCCTGAGTTCCGTAATCATCCGTAATTTTTGGCCGCGTAGAAGCCGATTTTTCAGCCTTATTCATATCTGGATGGATATCTGGTTGACGAGAAGGGGCCTGCTGAGCGCGGCGATTTTGAGTAATCGACAAGGCTGCCGCAACGTCGCGGTAGCGCGTATCCATTTCCTCCATGGCAGATTGGTTTTCTGTAATTTGTAATTGCGCCATTTCGAGCTGACGCGTTTGTGTGTCAATAATCTTTTCAAGGCGTTCACGCTCCAGCTCTCCGCCTGTGCGGCTTTTGCGAAGCTCTGTCACATCACGCGCGGCGCTAGAGACAATATCCTCTTTCACCTGCAATTGACGGGCAAGATCTTCTATTTGTGTCTCAAGCAAGGTAATACGGTCGTCGCGGCTAATGATGTTGAACTCATATTGCGTCTTAAAGGTCGAGATGTCTTGATGAAGGGAGACCATTTCGCCTTTCATTTGATTATTCTGTTTTTGAGCTTCGTCTAGCGCGTAACGCAGGTCATAAGCTTCGGTTTCAAGGCGGTCCCGCGCGCTACGGTGATCTTCAAGGTCGATTTTGAGGCTCTCAGCCATTTTAGTCGTGTCAGCGCGTGACGCCTTGGCGTCTTCCAAATCATTGGTGAGATTAACCACGCGGTCGCGCAGAACTTTGTTTTCTCTAATTTCGACTTCTGTTGTTGACTTTTCGCGGTCAAGTTTGAGCGTAATGGCACTGATGTCATTGGTGAGCTGGCGAATTTCACGGTCACGTTCCGATAAAGCCTTCATGGCTTTGGCGAGATTTCCGTTGACTGTATCATATTGCACATTCACTTCAGAAAGCCGGCGGCGGTGCTCGTCGAGTTCAGTTTCCATGACTGATGTTTTGCGAACATTGTCTTCTAGCTCTTTGCTTATCATAGCATTGCGGGCTTTAAGACGGCGGTTCTCGGGCTCAATGCGCTCAAGTAGAGAGAAATCAACCTCGGCCTTGTCAACAAAATGCATCAAGCTTTGAACGCGCTGCTGTGCGCGGCGGTAAAGCGCGTCACCATTTTCAATGTCAGAATAGATCCGTGAGACATCAAGGCGTAGTTCATTCACGTTGGCGCGGGTACTATCCGCGGGACGAGAGAAGTCCATATTAGCATAGGGGTCTTTTTTCGCGAGGGGGGTGACATCCTCGCGCGGTGCGTCGTCAGATAGTTTTGCAGTGAGTTCTGGGGCGGCAAAGCTTGTGCTACTACCTGCCAAAAAATCGGGTCCGCCAATTTGCTTGGCGATGTCAGCGCGTGTTTGAGCTTCAAGCGGCGGCGCGACTCGGCTTGTGAAAGAGGGGGCCTCATCGAGTGTTTTGGCGCTAGTAGGCTGAACTTTGCTGTCGAAGGTTGGCGACACAGGAGGTAGAGACACGCGTTTTGTCGTTTCGTTCACAATATCTGTTGTTGGCGCCTCAAGCTGAGTAGTGCTCGCCTCAATATCTATTTTGTTCGTCTCCGTCTCCGTCTCGATGTCCGTCGACCGGCGGTCCGGGATAGGTTCCTTGCGAAGTTCAGCTAATTTAACACGGTGGGCACGTTCTTCTTTGGCAAGAAGTTCTAGAAATTCGGCCTTGCGGCGCTCGATGTCTGTTTCGCTCATGCCGCTATCAAGATCTTGGTTTTCCATCATATCTTTTAAGGATGGCGTATCGGCCAAGAAATCGGGGTCTGATACTTTTTTAGCGCGAGACTTTGCGGCCCCGAATTTTTTTTTCAAAAACTTCATAATGTTCTAACCCAACCCAGCCCTATAGTTCAGGCGAGAATCAATCGCCTACTCACAGTTTGATTGTGTCGATTTATACTTAACGGAGTCTTAATTCCTCCGCTGCCACCCACATTTACTCATCCTCAGTTCTATTTATTCGGCGGCTTGACCGTGCACGTTGTAGGACGCATTAAGACACGACATTTTGGGTGCGACACACGAGTTTAAAAGGACGCTTATATGGCACATGCATTTATATTTCCGGGCCAAGGTAGCCAATCTGTAGGCATGGGTAAGTCCCTCGCAGATGCATTCCCGTCTGCGCGGGCCGTTTTTGAAGAAGTAGATGATGTTTTAAATCAAAAGCTTTCTAAGATCATGTGGGAGGGGCCAGAGGATGACTTAAAACTCACATCCAATACACAGCCAGCTTTAATGGCGTGTTCGGTCGCGGCGATGGCAGCGTTAAAATCTGAATTTGATATCGATGTGACCTCTGCAAAATTCGTAGCTGGCCATTCTTTAGGTGAATATTCTGCGCTTTGCGCCGCTGGCGCCTTGACGCTGGCTGATACTGCGCGGCTTTTACGCCTTCGAGGAGACGCTATGCAAAAGGCAGTTCCTGTTGGCGCGGGGGCCATGTGCGCGCTTCTCGGGGCCTCTGTGGAAGATGCGGAAGCGGCCGCGGCCGCGGGACAAAAACACGGTATTTGCCAAATTGCTAATGATAATGCGACGGGCCAAATTGTTCTATCTGGCGAAGTGGCCGCCGTTGAGACTGCTGCGCAATCCGCGCGCGATGCGGGCGTTAAAAAAGCGGTCATTCTGCCCGTCTCGGCCCCTTTTCATTGTGATATGATGGTTCCAGCAGCTGAGGCGATGCGCGAGGCGCTGGCCGATACGAATATTCTTTCGCCGTATGTAGCTGTCGTTAATAATGTGACGGCGCGTCCGGTAATGGATGCGGAGCTGATTATGCATGACCTTGTCGCCCAAGTGACAGGCCGTGTTCGCTGGCGAGAATCCATTGAATGGATGGCAGGCGAAGGGGAGATTGAAATCTTTGCAGAAGCTGGCTGTGGGAAAGTGCTAACGCAAATGTTAAAACGTATAGTCAAAGGCGTGTCCGGCAATGCGTTGAATTCACCGGAAAGCCTAGAGGCTTTCGCTAATAGCTTAAAATAAGGTCTAACTATGTTTGATTTAACTGGAAAACGCGCGCTTGTAACGGGCGCGACAGGCGGCCTCGGCGGCGATATTGCAAGAAAACTTCACGCGAGAGGGGCTCATGTAGCGCTTTCGGGCACGCGGGCAGAGAAACTTGAGGAACTCGCCCATAGTCTTGGCGAGCGCGTAGCCGTCACGCCGTGCAACCTATCTGACGGCGAGACTGTCGACGGCCTCATCAAAGAGGCGAGCGAAGCGCTGGGCGGCGGTATTGATATTTTAGTCTCAAATGCAGGCCTGACGCGCGACGGTCTTCTTATGCGTATGAAATATGAGGATTGGGAGTTGGTGCAGCGCGTTAATCTTGATGCTTATTTCCGCCTCTCTAAGGCGTGTATGCGCGGCATGATGAAAGCGCGTTGGGGCCGAATTATCGGCATTACGTCTATTGTTGGCGTGACGGGTAATCCGGGGCAAACAAATTATGCGGCCTCAAAAGCTGGCATGATTGGCTTTACAAAATCACTCGCTATGGAAGTGGCATCACGCGGCGTCACGGCCAATTGCGTCGCGCCTGGCTTCATTACTTCGCCTATGACGGATGAGCTAAATGAGGCACAGACGGCCGCAACTCTGTCCAAAGTCCCAATGGGCAAGCTCGGCGAAGGCGAAGATATCGCAAATGCGGTGCTTTATTTGGCCTCAGCTGAGGCGGGCTATGTCACAGGGCAAACTCTGCATGTAAACGGCGGCATGGCTATGATTTAAAAGGGAAAACTAGAGATAACTTGTGATACTTACAGGCCTAGTCAGGCCTGCGAATCCATGTTAGACCGCCGCCAAGCGAAGAAAAGGGTTGTTTTTAACCGAAAAATTCTTATTTGCCCCTAGCAGCAGTCACCGTGTTGGTGACGTCGGAAAAAGGATTATATATGTCTGATGTGTTTGCACGCGTAAAAAAAATGGTTGTTGAGCATCTCGACGTCGAAGAAGATAAAGTGACTGATAAAGCTCACTTCATTGATGATCTCGGTGCGGATAGCCTCGACAATGTAGAACTGGTTATGGCGTTTGAAGAGGAGTTCGATATCGAAATCCCTGAGGATGCTGCTGAGCACCTGCAAACTGTCGGCGATGCCGTTAAGTTTATTTCTGAAAAAGTCGGTTAATCACTGACGTGGCGCGGCGGGTTGTCGTCACAGGCTTAGGCCTCGTTACACCCGTCGGCTGCGGCGTTGAAACCGCATGGTCTAATTTGCTGTCGGGGAAATCTGGCGCGCAAAAAATAGACCACTTTGATGTCAGCGATCTCGGGTGCAAGATTGCGGCACTCATCCCTCACGCAGACGGGCAAGGACAGAATGCCGATATTCAAAACGGCTTGTTTGATCCCGATGCTGTCATGTCATCACGCGATAGAAAACGTATTGATGAGTTTATTCTCTATGCCATAGCGAGCGCCGATGAAGCGCTGAAAGATGCGAGGTGGACCCCGTCCGAAGGCTCGACCGAAGATCAAGAGCGTTCTGGCGTCATGTTTGGCTCTGGTATTGGCGGCCTTAAAACGACTTATGAGGCTTCTATTAAGCTCGCTGAAAAAGGCCCGCGCCGTCTCAGCCCTTTCGTTGTAACAGGCATGCTGATAAATTTGACAGCAGGGCAAATCTCTATTCGCCACGGTCTTAAGGGTCCTAATCATTCCGTTGTAACGGCCTGCGCGACGGGCGCGCATGCCATTGGTGATGCGGCGCGCCTTATTCAGCGCGGAGACGCCGATGTTATGGTTGCAGGAGGCGCAGAGTCGTCTGTGTGTAGATTAGGTATTGCGAGCTTTGTCGCCTGCCGCGCAATGACAACGGCTTATAATGATGAGCCTAAAAAAGCGTCTCGCCCTTATGATAGTGGACGCGACGGATTTTTGATGGGCGAGGGGTCCGGCGCAATTGTGCTTGAAGAATATGAACATGCCAAAGCGCGCGGCGCAAAAATCTACGCTGAATTCAAAGGTTATGGTTTGTCGGGTGATGCGTTCCATATCACAAGCCCTGCACCTGACGGCGACGGGGGTTACCGCGCGATGAAAGCAGCCCTTAAAGATAGCGGTATGGATATTTCTGATATCGGCTATGTGAATGCACACGGCACCTCGACGCCTATGGGCGACGAAATTGAAATCCGCGCCGTTGAGAAATTATTTGGTGATAAAGCAAAAGACTTGATGTTGTCCTCAACGAAATCTGCGACGGGGCACTTGCTCGGCGCGGCGGGCGCGATTGAAGCGGTGTTTTCAATCCTAGCGGTGCGAGATGGCAAAATTCCGCCGACATTAAATCTAGATGACCCCTCCATAGAGACTGCGATTGACCTTGTTGCGAAAACGGCGAAGTCAAAACCGCTTAAAGCCGCAATGTCTAATTCATTTGGCTTTGGCGGAACGAACGCTGCCGTTATTTTTGCTGCTGCGCCGTAGGGGCTTTGCGGCGTCATGGCGGAAAAAGAGTTTTCAAACCCCCAACAAGAAGATCAAGCAGATGAAGGGGGTGTCTCGCCCGTAAAGTCGCGAAAGACAACTTTTGCTGTGATGGGGTTGCTTGTTTTAATTACGTTATTTGGCGGGCTTATTCTGGCGTCATATAACTTCATGAAATACCGCTATGTGCGCTCTGGGCCGCTTACCGAATCCCTTGTTTTCGCTGTACCAGAGGGCGCGGGCCTATCCTCTCTTGCAGGCAAATTAGAAGCGGACGGCCTTATCGACAGTGCCGTTATGCTCAAATTAAACGCCAAACTTACAGGTATAGGCGGCGCGCTCAAAACGGGTGAATATCCCATTGAAGCCGGCGCGAGTATGAAGGATATTATTGACGTTTTTGAAAGCGGAAAAACAACTCTTTATCCTGTGACACTTCCTGAAGGCATGACCAGCGCGCAGCATATGCGCATTATTGCCGCGACCGATACGCTCACGGGGGATATGCCAGACACCCCAGTAGAAGGCTCGCTTTTGCCAGAGACCTACATGCATGCGCGCGGTATGAGCCGCAAAGCGCTTGTCGCCAAAATGCAGTCCGCGCAAACGGAGCTGCTTGATAGCCTGTGGGAGACGCGTCAAGAAGGACTGCCCATCAAATCCAAAAGCGAGGCGATAAATCTGGCGTCTATTGTTGAGAAAGAAACGGGCGGCGGCCACGAAGTTGATAAAGTTGCGGGGGTCTTTATCAATCGCTTGAATAAAGCCATGCGCTTACAATCCGATCCAACAATTATTTATGGCATTAGCCAAGGCGAGATTTTACGCGGAAAAAATGGCAAACAACGGGGCCTGCGCCGCTCTGAGATTGACCGCAAAACAGATTGGAATACTTACCAGATCGACGGCTTGCCAAAGACGCCGATTTGTAATCCGAGTGCTAATGCGATTAGAGCTGTACTTAACCCCGCCGAAACTGACGCGTTATTTTTTGTGGCGAATGGAACGGGGGGACACGCTTTTTCTAAAACTTATGCGGAGCACAATAAGCATGTCGCGAAATGGCGGGTCATTGAGCGCAAGCGCAAAACCAATGGCGGTAAATAGGATAAGGTATGAGCCAGATTGAAACCCTAAAATCAAATCGGCGCGGCCTCATGATTGTGCTGTCTTCACCTTCTGGTGCAGGCAAAACGACCCTCACGCGCAAGCTCCTTTCGGCTCATAATGATATGTCGATGTCGGTCTCGGCCACCACGCGTAAACCGCGCCCTGGTGAAGTTGACGGCCATGACTATTATTTTGTCTCCAAAGAAAAATTCTCAGAGATGATTCACAATGAAGATTTCCTTGAGCATGCCAAGGTATTTGATAATTTTTACGGTACGCCCCGCGCGCCTGTTGAGGACGCTCTTATGGATGGCCGCGACGTGATTTTTGATATTGATTGGCAAGGCGCGCAGCAGCTTGAGCAGGCGGCTGTAGAAGACCTCGTCAAGATTTTTATCCTGCCGCCTGATATGCGCGCGCTAGAATCGCGCCTGCGCACCCGCGCGCAAGATAGCGATGATGTTATTGCTAAACGCATGTCTAAATCGGAATCCGAGATTAGCCATTGGTCGGAATATGACTACATCATCGTCAATGAAGATATCGATAGAGCGCTGGCCGAGCTAGAAGCTATCGTCATTGCAGAGCGCATGAAACGCCGCCGCCAAATGTGGCTAGGGCCGTTTATTAAGACGCTGGTTGAAGGCGGTTAGGTGCGGCCAGCCGTATCCTGAACTGAAGCCAAAACAGCTTTATTGCGGGCGTTAGCTGAGCGGCTTA
>CAZFWZ010000076.1:0-12236 GCA_964522765.1 uncultured Caulobacterales bacterium
CGTTATGAGCCGCGCGTGGTATTTGGTTCTGCGAAGGGCATTTATGGGTAATTAACTCGGCAGTTTTACGGGAATATCGGCGCGCAAGGTTCGCCTAAGCTGAGTAAGCTATGATGAATCTTTCATACCCATACGCCGCTGTTTTCTAGCCAGCAAGGCTTGATTAGCTCCGTGAGACGGCGCGAGAGTTTCTTTCTTTACTCGCTTTTTGTTGACGCGATAAAATGAGCGGTCAGCACTTGATAACCCTCGGTATTAGGGTGCAGCCCGTCAGAGGTCAGCGTGTTCAGATTGGCTTCATATTTAGGAGGAGCTTCTATCACTTCGCAATTTGGCATGGCCGCACACCGTTGTCTCACCTGATTATTATAGGCCTTCATATAAGCTTTGGCCCTGCTCGAGGGATTTGAGATGGGGAGTATGACTTGCCAATATAGTTTTTTCACGCCGCCAAGGCTGTTAGCGATTGCCTTCAAACGCCCTTCGATGGATTCTATCTTATATCCGTAAGCAGGATCATTTACACCCACCGCCAGATACCAGTTTGGGATTTGAGTAATGTAATTATCATCTAACCGCGCAAGGACACCTTTAGTGCTATCATTTGAGATGCCTAAATTAATAGCCCGTTGATTGGGAGGGCTAATGTCCCAATATTCAATGATAGAGTCGCCAATAAAAACAATCGTGTTTTCATTATCTTTACCCGCAAGCTGCGTTCCATGATGCGCATATTTATGACTTAGGGACTTATACAGAGGGCGTTTTGTAACATCCAAACCTAAGCCGAGCGGAGTTAAAATGGCGCTTAGAGCATTGGGCTTAAGTGCAACAATGGCATATCCAATTAGCAGCAAAAGAATGATAAAATTTTTCGTCATGTAGCCAGCATAAATAGATAGAGCTAGATAGCTACCGTTATTTGGCTCCGCTATATTGAGTGCAATGTCCAGCAGATCAGCGGGGTATTGTCAGCTATCGTGTTCCATACTGGCTTAGGCATTGGCGGTTGGCCGACAAGTCCGTCTTCGCCGCAATCATGATAGTGGCCGTGCCAGCGCATAGAAAGTTTTGCGCGGCATACCAAGCTTGTCTAAGGCTCCGTTGGCAGGACAGAGATGTCAAATATAGTTGTGTTTTTACACGATTGTTGTACCTAGGCAAAAAAGGTCTTTGATTTTGTTACACTAGCCTGATAATTTGGTTTATTGTAGGAATGTCCATTAGACTGTTGAGCTTTATAGAGATGCAAAGGTTGTTGGGCTGTTTTGGAACATTATTACAGTTTTTGTCCGCTGAGCGGTATTAAGACTTGTGAATTATATGTCTCAATTTTGCCTTTGCTAATATAACAGGAATGTTTCCGATATGAATCACTTGTCCAATCAAAATAATGCCGGCGGTTTTGGCTCAACTGTCATAAACCCAGCGCTATCACAATACGGCCACGATGACAGCCTATCTTTAATTGATTTCTGGCGTTTGCTGCGCGTATTACGAAAATGGTGGTGGTTACTCGCTTTGTTGGTTGTGGGCCTGCCGGCTTTGACATCCATATATCTTAAAAATGTTACTCCAATCTATCGTGCCGCTTCAATATTAGAGGTTAAGCAAGAAGCAAGGAACATTATTGATGCGTCCCAAGTGGAAAATGTGATTGTTGATAAAGAATTTCTTACAACACAGGTAGAATTATTACGCAGTCAAAGTCTTGCAGATGATGTTATACAAAGACTGAACTTGCTATCTGACCCTTATTTTTTCAATGCGGAAGACGAAGGTTGGAACCAGCTAACCCGCGAAGATAAATTGAACACAATTAACGATGTATTTCGTGATAATTTGAAAGTCAGTCCGGTTGGTCGCTCGCTTTTGATTTCAGTGAGCTTTGAGCATTCGGATCCCAGGAAAGCGGCTTCAATTACAAATGTAGTAACATCGAGCTTTATAGAAAACTCTATGGAGCGTAAATTCAATTCAACCGCTGATGCCCGTGAATTTTTGGAAGACCGCCTTGCGACTGTTAAAACCTCTTTGGAAAAGGCAGAACGGGAGCTTGTCGAGTACGCGACGGATAAAAAAATTATTCAGACACGTAATGATGATGGCCAAGAGGCAACAGGCTCACTTGATATGACGGAACTGGTAACTTTGAACGCCGAATTAGCGACGGCCCGAACAGAGCGTCTGGTCGCACAGAAGGCCTATAACCAGGCCAGTCAGAGTAGCTTTTTCGTTGACATTTCTAAAAGCGAGTCGATTAACCGGAATAAAGCGGAGAAATCTACTTTGGACTCGGAGTACATTGAAAAACTTGCAACTTTTAAGCCGCAGCACCCAACTATGCTGGAGCTTAAGGCGCGGATTGATCTTTTTGATGAGCAGATTAAATTAGACACTGATGAAATAGTGAGGGGGCAGCAAGAGGCTTTCAAAACAACATATGATTTAGCTTTGGATAGAGAGCAAAATCTACAATCGCGTGTGAATTATCTTAAAAGTTCCGTGCAAGATGTTCGCGTCAAAAGTATCGACTATAACATCTTAAAACGTGAAGTTGACACTGAGCGCACGCAATATGATGGGCTTCTGCAACGCCTTAAAGAGATCAGCGTGTCAGATGACGTTGGTTCTAACCTTGTGCAAATTGTTGATACGGCCAAAGTCCCGCGCCGCCCGTTTAAACCTAATAAGTTGCAAGCCATGCTTTTGTCTTTATTGCTCTCAACCGCGCTGGGTGTGGGACTTATTTTCCTCATCGAGTTAATTGATGACCGAATTAAACACACTGACGATGTTAAAGAAAAATTGTCACAGACGATTATGGGGTTAATTCCACGCGCGAAAAAACTACAAGATATCCCGACGGCGTTGGCTGACCCTACGAGTACGATTGCAGAGGCCTATGCCTCTCTGCGTACTAATCTGCAATTCTCAGGTGTGGACGGAGGGCCAAAAGTCATTCAAATCACAAGTACACGAAGTGCCGAAGGTAAATCAACTACCGCACTTGGCCTATCCCTGCGGCTCATTGGTTTGGGAAAGAAGGTACTTTTAATTGACGCAGATATGCGCCGTCCGACATTTATGTTGCCGGAGGGCCTTGTTTCAGAAGGTCTGTCTGGAACTATAACATCCAATGTTAATATCGCTGATCAGTTTTGCGAAACGACTAAAAACCTATTTCTCCTGCCTGCAGGGTTAAGCGTTCCAAACCCATCCGAAATTCTATCATCTTCACGTTTTGACGATATTGTTGCTCAGGCCGAAAGCCTCTTTGATTACGTTGTCATTGATGGGCCACCTGTCTTGGGTCTAGCTGATGCACCAATTATCGGAGCAAAAGTGCAAGCAACTTTATTAATCGTTGAAACTAATGCTCTTCGCACTCCGTCTGTGCGCACCGCAATCGACCGCCTTCGCGCAAGTAATACGAAAATTTTGGGCGTGGTTTTAACGAAATATAATGCACCTGAACACGGCTATTCTGATTACTATCAATATGGAGGTGGCCCTAAGAAAAAGTCTGGTTTCTTCAGCCAGATTGGTAAATCCGAGAACCAATCCAAACCTAAAATCACCCCCTAGGACAGCTTTATATGGTTCGCTACGCCTATATGAATTTACTAGCTTGGCCATGCGTTCTGATTGCGGCATACGGAGTATATCAGCTTAGTTATGCTAGGGTTGAAGCGGCCGAAACGCCCGAAACGGCCTTAGCGAGATTTGAAAATTCTACCGATGCGCTTGCGGCGCAAAACAAATTGCTGCTGAACTCTGAGACTTTAGACGAAAAGAGTTATCAAAAAATCGCATCTAACGCAGCTCATATGCTGCAACGGGCTCCGCTTGATGAAGTGGCACTTGTGCAATTAGCGCTTTCCGATTTCAAAGCTAATGAGCGGTTTACGCGTCCCGAACTGCTGGATTTAGCCAAAGCACGCTCAGCACGTAACATTGCCTTAATTCGTTCACGGTTAAGAGTTGCGACATTCTCGGGCCAAGCAGAAAATACTGTTAAAGAAATCGACTTGCTATGGCGGATCAACCCTAGTGCGCATGATGAATACACGAACGTACTCATGTCACTTTATCAAGAACCTATCTTCCGCACGGCGATTAATGCAGAGCTTAGCCGCACACCAGAATGGGGATATCCCATGTTTCGGGCTTTGCTAGACAATGAACAAATTGAACCTTATTTTAAAGATATAATTCCACATGTCGTAATTTACCGAAATGGTTTAACGGATCCGCGCCTTATTCGTAATCTAATGAACCAAATGCTGTCGCGCATGATGCAATCAAAAGACTTCAAAAGCGCTTATGCTTTGTGGCTAGAAGCGTTTGCTAATGATGACACCGAACTGCGCCGAGGCGAAAATTTATTCTTTGCTCCCATGTTTCAAGACAGTGGTGCAAGCGCGCCTTTTAATTGGCACTATGTTCGCAATGAGCGCGTTAATATTGAACCAGAGAGCGCGCAAGGCGGTATCTTTATCTCATCTAGCGGGTCGGCATCTGAACTCGTTCTTAGGCAAATCCTACCGCGCGGTAATGCCTCCCATCTATTATTTAAAGTTCAAGGCCTGCGGGAATATACGGACCGTCAAGGTCATTTCGTCTGGCAATTTTTTTGCGCTGACTCCAAAGCGCCTTTAGGAGTGTTGAAATTAGACGACGATTGGGATCCTCAATCTGAAACCATTTTGACGTTGACGGCCCAAGAAGGGAATTGTGAGTTCATAGATGTACGTCTCTCCGCAATTCCGGGGGTATACAAAAGCCATATTGCTCTAATCCTGTCTGAGGTTAGCTTGACGCCAACTGATCACGTTACAGGGGTCCCTTAAATGGCATCAAATGTTGATCATAATGCGCCTGTCGAGTCCGCTATGACGGAAATGATTGATAAAGCTTTGGGCTATCGCCTGAGCTTATTATTAGTCGTGTGCATAGCCTTAGGCGGGACGAGCCAAGTTTATCCGCTCGTCAAATTACCTGTATATCTATTTTCACTTTTGGTCATAGGCCAAGTGTTAAGCTCTCAGCGGTGCGCCCCCCTGGGGTCACTGCTGCGATTTCCGCTCATTATTGGCGGCTTATATTGTCTATGGCATGTTGCTTTTTTAACGCCGCTGCCGACGTCCGTTTGGCAAGAGCTACCGGGCAGGGCGCCTTTGATGGAGGCTTTTGAGGTTGTCGGAATTACTCCCGAGCGGCTTACTTTATCGCTTACGCCTGAAAAAACACTTTTTTCCTTATTTGATTTTTTGCCTGTCATAGCCATTGCACTTACAGCTGTTCTAGCTGCTGATCGTGAGGAATATAAGAAAGCAATTGCGACAGTTATTATCATGGCGTTTATTTCAGCGCTGCTCGGACTGTATCAGATAACGCTTAATAACGGCTATCTGTATAAAATTACAAATTTTGGCGCGCCTGTTGGCATTTTCTCAAATGTGAATCATCAGTCTTGTTTTATGGCGATGGCGCTGAGTTTGGCTCTTTCTCAAGGATTAAGGCGCCGCAATTCTAAAACAGGCTCTTGGTCGGACCCGCATCCTAAAAATATATTAGGATTTATAGCCTGCATCGCACTTATGATGACAATCATTTTATCGGGATCTTTGGCAGGGTATGCCCTGATGGCCATTGTCCTGCCGCTGACCTTCGTAGCTGTAAAAATGGCCGATCGCAGCACAAAGTTTATGATTGCCACCATCATTGGCATCATAAGCGCGGCTTTGCTTGTCTTTCTCTTTACTGGATCGTCTTGGGGGGAATTAACGAATAACTTCATAGCAAAATCGTCCCTGTCACGTTCCGTTATGAGCGCGGAGACATGGGAGGCCTCGCGCCGATTTGGATGGTTGGGTACAGGGCCCGGGTCTTTTTATGACGTATATCTCTCTCAAGAAAATAGGGAGACTATGACGTATATTTTCGCCAACCATACCCATAATGATTATGTGGAAAGCCTATTGGAAGTTGGGGTCATCGGTATAATTTTAATTACCGCTATGGTCCTTTATATCGGCGTGTCCATATTAAAAATCATAATTGGTAAGAGTAAACTTACGCGCCGCGGCAGTGTATGCATGGTCACCGCACTGCTTCCCACTATCCATAGCTTTGTTGATTATCCGCTGCGTACAATTGCGATAGCTAGCGTCTTCACACTTTGCTTGTGTTACCCACTACGCTCTCGCAGCGGCTAAGCTCAATCACCTAAGCGTGGGGGTCAAACCCTGTGCGGTCCAAAATAGCCGCCTCAATAGAGACGCCTTTTTGCGCCGCGAAATCTTCGATTTCTTTCAATTTGGCATCCACCAACGTCCTGTACCAGAACCCTTGTAGGACGTGGAAATAAAGACCTGAGACGCCGTCTAAAAACCCGGCGCGGAAGATATAACGGTAGATGAAATACAAAAAAGCCCTAAATGCGCCGGGCAATTTCATATACACACTAAATTTCATAAAGCGTTTTATCTTGGCTTGCCCGCTTGCGCCCGCGTTATGCATATCCGTGGCCTCTAAAAACCCATGCTTGCGACCTAGAACATCTATGGCCTCACGCGAGGCATAATTATTATGTTTGTCCACCCACCACGTTAGGGAGTTGAGATTTATATCTGTAATAATCACGCCGCACTTTTCAACGCCTCTCTCAACTAATATATGCTCATCCATCCAGCGCAGCTCGCAGCGCCCGCGCCCATTACGCCATAGCCGCAATTGCCAATTTGGCTCAAGCGAGCCCCAACGAATACGGCGTCCCAAAAAATGCACATGGCGGTCGACTAAAAGGCCATCGGTCTTTGGCGAGGCGTCTTCTATGGCTGCTTGAAAATCTTGGCAGGCCTCTGGGCCAAGCACCTCATCAGCGTCAATCCTAAGTATCCAGCCGCCACGACCCGCGACATAATCAATAGCGTTGTTAACCTGACGGGCGTGATTAATAAACTTCCGCTCTATGACGTCCGCACCAAGCGAGGCTGCAATTTCGCAAGTATCATCTTTTGACCCACTATCAATTACCGTGATTGTTTCACATTGATCGCCCAAGCTCTCTATACACCGGCGAATATGCTGTGTTTCATTCAGGGTAAGAATAATAGCATGGACAGCTGTCATTTTTTGCGAGCAGTCGCAATCATAGATTTTGCCAGCGGCGCTATGCGGCCAACACGGCTAAATTTAACATCTGTAAACCCGGCTTCTTCAAGCAAAATTGTAAGTGTTTTATATGACCAAAATTTTATGTGGCCATGATCCCAAAGCGCTGTGAAATGCGCATCCATTTTACCCGTGGCGGCCATCACAAGGTTTTTCAAATAGCCATGATAGGGCGTGGAAATAATTGCGGTACCGCCCGGCTCAATTAAGTTATAGAGCGTGCGCGCATAATCTCGCGGGGCATAGACATGCTCGACAACTTCAAAGCTATAGACGACTGGAAACTGTCCATATGTGCTGGCCAAGTCATCATAGGCGGATCCTTGGCTGAGTTTGAGATGAGGATAGCTAGTCTTAGCATTGGCAATGCCTTCATCCGAGGCATCAATACCCGTCACATCCCAATCCAAGCCTGACACAACATTGGCGATACTTCCATTACCGCACCCCAAATCAAATACGCGGCGGTTTGCCTCTGGCACATTAAGCTTACCAAGCTCTGACCTTAAAGCTGGCAGTAAATAGTTATGGGAGTCGTTAAGCTCCCCGTCATCGTAAACGTATCCAGTGATACTTGAATCTGTCATTATTCGCTCCCCTTAGGGCTTTGCGCCGTTATAGACATAATCTCGCCTTTTAAATTTTTACGTAAAGCGAGCCTAACCCAGTATTTATTTATAGTTTTTCGAAGTTTAAAGAGAGGATAGGGCCGCGAGGCTTCTGTGCTTAACTCATGATCTAAACTAAAATGAGTAGCCCCTTTTCTTCCGCCAGTGAGCTTATATACCCAGCCTTTAGCCACTAATTCCCACGGCGTGAACGCATAACGGCTCGTGATCGAAAATTCAGGTAGAGATTGCATGAGCTTTGTTAGTGTGGGCCCTTCAAAAAGGCTAATATGCTGATGAGGAATCCATTTAGGAAAGTGATTTCCCATATTGCGCACAATTGGCGCGCTAAAATTATCTGTGACAATGAGGAGCTTCCCGCCAGGTTTTAATAGGGTGATAACCTCTTCTAAAAACTCTTTCGGTTTTGCAATATGTTCAATAACTTCAAACATACAGATAACATCAAACGCATGCTTTGGTAGGTCCTCAAGCGAACTCAAAACATTTATGCCAAGCGTATCTCGTGCGAAATCGAGCTCGGCCTTAGCGAGTTCGACACCTGTGACCTTAGCCTTATACTTATCTTTGACGGCCTTAAGAAAAAACCCGTACCCACATCCCACATCTAGCAGTTTAGTTTGAGCACTTAATGCGACACTTTTTTCGAGTAGATATAAATTAACGGGTGCATTGACTCTTTGGCCTTGCTCCACTCTCGACCCGCCATAGTCGTCTTCATAACGACGATTAATCTCGGTCTCATCTAAAACTTTTCCCGTTTGTAAAAACCCGCAGGATTGACACCGCGTAATTGGAAACTCTCCAATCTGCCGTTCAATTTTCAGGGTGGAATCATCGCATAAACGGCACGTCGAGAGTTCTTTAAATTGAGTATCCATGGGTTACTAAGCCTTAAATGTGTGTTTGCAATCAATGCCGCGGCGGGCCATGACATTTCGCGTATCAATAATAAGCGCGGTATGTTTTGCAATGTCTTCATAATCCACCGAGTCATGATCGGTAACAATTAAAACAAGATCATAGCCTTTGAGTGTCTGCGCAGAAAGCGCTACCGATTTTTGACCTGAGAACTGAGGGTAATGCCGCGTATTTGGCAAAGCCTCGACATGCGGATCATGATAGTCACAGTGACCCCCGCGTGATTTGATAAGCTCCATTATCTTCAAAGCGGGGCTTTCACGAATGTCAGACACATTTTTCTTATACGCCATCCCGAGCATTAATATCTTCGCTTGCCCAATCGATTTTTGCGCCTGCATATCGAGTATCTCGCCCAAGCGGCGGACGACGTAATGCGGCATGAATGTATTGACCTCGCCCGCAAGCTCTATGAAGCGCGTCGGAATTTCAAATTCGCGGGCCTTCCATGTCAAGTAAAACGGGTCGATTGGAATACAGTGACCGCCGAGACCAGGTCCCGGATAGAACGGCATAAATCCAAAAGGTTTTGTAGAGGCAGCGTCGATGACTTCCCATACATCAATACCCATAGCATCATAGACGACTTTAAGTTCATTGACCAAAGCGATGTTGACCGCGCGGAAAATATTTTCAGTGATTTTCACAGCTTCTGCGGTATCGGGTGTTGAGACAGGCACCACAACACTGATGGCTTTTTCATAAAAGGCTTGTACAATCTTGCCAGCCTCAAGGCCGTCGCCCGCCGCCACTTTTGGAATAGAGGTCGTGCCAAAATGCTTATTACCCGGATCTTCGCGTTCAGGAGAAAAACCTAAAAAGAAATCTTCGCCGCTCTTCAGGCCGCCCGCTTCCAAGATAGGCTTAACTAATCCCGTTGTGGTTCCTGGGTAAGTCGTCGATTCTAAAATAATCGTCTGACCTGCGCGCAACGTTTTGGCAATCGCTTCTGAGGTTTGGATGATATAGCTCATATCCGGTTCGCGTTGTTTGGTTAGCGGCGTTGGAACGCAGATAATAATTACATCACATAAGGCGAGTTCAGACATATCATCGGTCGCGCGAAACAGACCTGCCTTCACCAAAGCGCTGAGGTCTTTGGATTTTACCGCGTCAATATAGGATTTTCCTGCGTTGAGTCCGGGGAGCTTTCTGCTATCCACATCAAAGCCGATTGTCTTAAACCCGGCGTCACCAGCTGCGGCGGCCAAAGGCAAACCCACATACCCCAGCCCAATGACACCAACTGTGCTGTTAAGTGATGAAACATTCTCAAGGGCAGCATTAAAGATGCTTTGTTTAGTGCTTATCGCCATGATGAGAATTTTCCCCTTTAGTCAGTCCGTGGTCTACGCTCCACGATATGAATTGCTTAGCTAAAGAATGCAAAAAATGCACCAAGAACAATCACAGCCATTCAGAACCGTGCCATTAAAGAAAATTACAGTCTAATGCAATCAGGTTTATCAGCGCCGCTCTCTGCGCCGCCCTTTGCAAGCCAGTCGTAAGCCTGCGTCATTTGCTGCGCTATACCTTCCCATGAAAACGCCTCTGACATCCACTCGCGCCCACGGGCTCCCATGTCTTTGCGTTCGCTGTCGGTCAAAGACATAGCCTCGGACAAGGCGGCTTCTAAACTTGTTGTGCCGTGGTCAATCCACCATCCGCAGCGGTAGTCTTTCAGCTGTGACCAAGGCGTGCCTTTAGTCGTGATAACCGGGACTTCAGCTGCCAAGCTTTCGGCTACCGTCATAGCAAAATTTTCGCTGTCGGACGGCAGTACATATAAAGAGGCGTCTTTATAGGCTTGGGTCTTTGCCTCGCCAAACACAGCGCCTTCAAATATCACGCGCTTTGTGTTTAAGTTATGCGCCATAGATTTCAGATTGTTAACGACGTCATCGGGCCCGGGTCCTACGATTTTCAGTTGCCAGTCTGGGAAACGGTCTTGCAGTTGCGCCCAAGCCTCAAGTAAGGTGTCTATGCGTTTAATGGGATGAATGCGGGCCAAAAACAAAACGGTCTTAGGCGTAGCTGTCGATGCTTTTGATTCATCTGTCACGTCAGGAAGGTCAATCCCATTTGGGATGATAACGACGGGCTGTGTTAAATTCAGCGCGCGAATATCTGCACATTCTTGCTCGCTCGTAGCGTGAAACATATCAACGCGCCGCAAGGCTTTTTCTTGAAACAAACGCCAGAATATTTTCTTTATAAAGCCCGAATATTTGAGGGCTCTTGGCGCCATCATACCCCGTGGTGATAAAACGAGCTTTGGTTCGGCGCTTTTTAAAGCTGTCGAGGCATAGGTATTTGACAGCAACCAAATGCCTTGCGTGTGAAAAATATCATAATTTGGCACAGACCGGCGAATAGCGGCTTTAAGCGTTGCCGAAGACCACAAACGATCAAAAATTGGCAAGCCATGACCTGTTTTTGGAAACCGTTGATCAAGATAGATGCCGCAATCGGGACGCAAGGTCTCTTTGCCCATGACCTCGGCATTACTCTGGGGCTCGGTCACAGCTAAATCAATCGACATTAATGTAACCTCGTGACCCGAGCCCGCAAGGGCCTTACACAATGAAGGAATAGTATAGGCTGGGCCTTGTGCCATCTCCGCGATAGAGGGACAAATTTGGAGAATTTTCACGGCCTATCAGCCTTCTTTATAACCAATCAAAAACAAATCAGCGCATAGAGACGGAAACATATTCAGCGGATCAATTTTGGGCAATAGCGCCGATGTCAAGCCAAGACGGTTATAGATAATAAAGTTCCGGCCTTTAATTTTATAATCTTTCAGGCCTATATCTTTGGCAATATACTTCAGTGTCGCAACATCAGGTTCACGCACGTGACCGCGAAATGTTTCTTGCTCATACCAGTCGGCCATATTGCTCCATTGTCCCCGTCCCAAAGGCACAGTGATACGCTTACGCAGGCTCACACAGTTGGGCGCGTTTAAAAGCAGCATGCCGCCGGGCTTTAGTTTTTGCATAACCTGTGAAAAAAGTTTTTTGGGTGAGTTATGCCAATGCTCCATACTGTCAAAAGAGGTAATGACATCAAATTGTCCCTCAATGTCCATAATACCTTCACGCACAGCATCGCGGCTGTGAATATCCACACCTAGTTTTTTGTGGACTGACAGAAAATCGTCGCCAACTGAATGGACTTCTGGATCATCATAATCGTCGACTAAAACAACGCGTTTCATACCTAAACCCGCCGCGCCAGAAGAGAACAGCGCGCCGCCGCCGCCAATGTCCATGAGTTCAATTTTGGAGACATCTTTCTCATTGCAGGCATCAAACATCATGCCAAACTTGTGTGCTATGCGATTGACCCGTTTTCCACGGCGCTCAGCTTGTTCAGGAGGGGTGTATTGCGCTGCAACATCCTTCAAAATTTGTGTAACTTGTGCCTGATCCATAACCTTGCCCTTTTTGGCTGTTCTCGGCTCGGTTATTGGATTGCCTATCATGTGTCAAGTCAATCATCCTG
>CAZFWZ010000077.1:0-12138 GCA_964522765.1 uncultured Caulobacterales bacterium
CAGCCCAATCACACTGACGGCCCCCCGCGGTGTGGCCCCGCCTGCATCCATTTGTGAAAGTACGGTCTTGATGCGCCCAAGTTCGCTTGCCTCTCCTTCAAGAAGAAGGCTATTACTGCCTGGCATGGCGACGACTTTATAGTTGGCTTTCGGGCCTGAAAGGGCTCTAAGGGCCTCTTCTGCATCGAGAGCGGTGAGGTTATTGAGCCGAACAGTTTCCATGACCTGTCCGTTAGTGTCCATCGCGGATACAATTTCTCGCGCCTTGCGTATATTTTCTGGAAAGTCCGTTACGACAAGCACATTTCCGCCCGCGGCGGCGCTGACGATGCCTTGGTTATGAAGCACAGGTTTAATGAGTTTAGCGACAGCAGCTGCGTCTACGTAATTAAGTCTGATAACCGTTGTCGCCATGGAACCATTAAAGCCATTGGCCGTGGTAAAGGGCGCGTCTTGCGCTGCGCCTTGCAGCAGTGTGACGCGATATTCTCCTGTGGCCGTACGAATGAGCGTGTAGCCATGAACCCGCATGACATCTTTAAAGACTTCAAAAACTTCACCTCTGGATAATGTTTCATCCGAGCTAATTGTGACTTTGCCTTGAACGCGAGGATCAACGATGAAAGTCCTACCTGTCACCATAGACACATCATCAATAAAGGCGCGAATATCGGCCTGCTGCATGGTAATCTGATGCGATTGCGCAGCGGCAAGAGAGGGCAGGGCGAGCGGGGTCATGAAACTCGCGCTAAGCATAAGCACGGCCGTTAAATGGGGTTTCAAAAAGCGTTTCATATCAGCCATTCTGTTTGCTAACTCTTATTTTTGAGCGTTACGAATATAGTTTCTGAGCCGCGACGCACGGTTAATTTTACTTGCGATTTTCCGGCAAGTCGAGCGGGCAGCTGCGTAGGGTTTAGCGAAGGGGACGTCAAATCAATTTCGTCTATGGCGGAAACGATGTCACCAGCTTTAAGGCCTAAGGCGGTTAAATTCACCTTGCCGCTTTTGAGGGAAATACGAAATCCTTGCAATTGTCCGTTTTCGATTGAAGGCGAAAGATTAACATCGGTCATAAAGGTGTTGAACGAAATGTCTTGCGGGATGGTTTTGACCAAAGCCGCCGAATTGGAGGCCGCAGCTGTCGATGTCTTCTGGTCTGGTATTGTGAGCATATTTTCCCCATCGCGAGCAAATGTCAGCCGCTCAATTCGTCCGCCTTGCGAGAGAACAATATATTCAGGATTAACAGCCTTAAGCGTTACGCCGTCCATTATCTCATCGCCAATCCGAAAAACTTTTTGGGTCTTATCTGCAGCTTCCAAAATAGCTGTACCGTCATGTCCAGCCCGCCGCCCAAATAGTTTCAGGTTAAGCGTGGTTTCCGGCACGTCCGTTCCATATTCAATGATCTCATCAATAATCGCAATCTCGCGGTGGAAGGGATCAAAGTTTGTCTCGAGACGAATATTGCGAGTAGATTGATTGTTAACTGCCATTGCCGGAATAGCATCAGGGGCCTCCCAGAGGCTTTCGGGCGCAAAAAAAGCTAGAGCGGTGCGGGTCAAGAGGTAGATGATCAACGCAGTCAAGAAAAATTTTAAAGCCCAGACTACGCGCATTTGTAAACCCGAAGAGGCTTTATTGGTCATAGATTGACTGGCTATCAACTTCGAAAACAAATTTTACTACCTCTGCTATCAGGTTACATAATCGCAATATGATGCCTATCTTACATGATTATGACAAAAACTTATCAGTTTATACGACTTGAGTCCCGTTTTACGCAGTAAATTATTGTTAAGGTACGCAGCTGCAAGCATAATTGACTGGGGCTATAATACGAGACATATATTTGTATTATGAAATTTCTTAAAGTTACCTTCCCAACCAGCTATAAAGATCAGGTCATCGCACTTGTGACAGAGGCAGAGCCTGTCGATTGGTCACTTGATACGGGCTACGGCCGATATGAGCAGGCGATGGATATCATCGTTGAGCCCAAAGACAGTCAAGCCATGGTTGATGCTTTGCAAACTACCTTCTCCGCGTGTCCGGACTGGCGTATAAATATCATGCCGTTGGAAGCCTCTTTGCCTGTTCCAGAGCGGATTAAAGAAGAACTTGCCGCTAAAGATGTAGAGGATAACAAAGAGAAACCAAAGAAAAGTGCCAATGGCGCGCTCCGCGAAGGGTTAGTGCAAAAGGTTAATGGAGATATCGAACTGGATATCAATTTTGTTGTCTTAACGGTTCTATCTGCCATTGTGGCCACAATTGGCCTTAATAGCGATAGCGTGACGATTGTGATTGCTGCAATGGTGATTGCGCCTCTGCTGGGGCCTATTCTTGCCTTTGCGCTCGGTACAGCTCTAGGAGATACAGATCTCATGGGCCGGGCAGCCAAAACCGGTTTGACGGGGTTTGTTATCGGATTTGGCACGGCTTTTCTTATAACCTTTTTAATGCCTGTAGACTTGGCGAGCCAAGAGCTTCTTGACCGCACGACGATTGGGCCCGCGATTGTGATTCTTGCGCTGGCATCCGGCGCGGCGGCGGCTCTGTCCCTGACGACAGGCATGTCTTCGGCTTTGGTGGGAGTGATGGTGGCGGTCGCGCTCTTGCCGCCGTCGGCCGCTTCAGCTTTGTTTTTGGGCGCAGGTGAGTATCAACAAGCGCAGAGAGCTGCAATTCTTTTGGGGTTAAATGTGGTCTCAGTCCTTTTAGCCGCGCAGTTAGTTTTTGCCTGGAAGGGTATCAGACCTCGCATTTACAGTGAGCGAGCGCGAGCGGTTAAGGCTCTTAAAGTAAATATTTGCTTATGGTCTATTGTCTTAGCGGGGCTTCTATTTTTTGGGATGCGGTTTCTCTAGGGTAGATATTATCGTTGTCCGGGCGCATAATTTTCTTTAGCACGCGCATCTACATCGGCTTTGTAATAAGGGACATCTTTGAACTGTGCTTTAGTGTACATCTGCGCTTGGTCAAAGAAATGAGGGTTGTCCAGGTCACTGCTTTGGCCGCCCGCGAGTAGGCTCTTAGCCTTGACTTTGTCGCCAAATTCCACGACTGCGACAAAGCTATTGCCGCGCGTGCCGTATATTTTTTTCGTTGTTATTTCACCGCGTTGTCCATAAGCGGCAAGTGCGCCCCATGTGCCAGAGGCAAGCGGCACTGCTAGACTTGGTTTGTTATCATAAAACACGGATTTGATATCCCCATTCAACCTTTGAAAGCGGTTAATTTCGCCCCACGGCATTTTCCACGTACCAAAGTCTTCATTCATTTTCTCTACGGATTTTGCGAATATGGCTAACCTTTCTTGAGGTTTCGATGTGTTGCCAAAATGAGTGATGAGTTGCATTTGCGAAAGACTGTTAGGCCGCTTGCCTTCTGCTAGATAAGTTCTGCCGTAAAAATGAGCTAGCGACATAGCCACTGAGTCGGCACTGACTTTGAAGTCCCAATCCCTAAATACATCGATTGCGGCCGCGAGTCTTTCGTCACGATTATTGGATCCGTCATAGGCTGATATTAGGCCGGGTATAAGCGCCTCAAATGCGGGTAGATAGGGGTCATATGCTGCCGCAATAAGCTTATCCAGCGTATAGACTGACGACCCAGCGAGCACTTTTTGCGCGTGAATGCCGCGAAAGTTCTCAACGTCAGGCGCCATATATCTAGGATAATTTTCGGGTTTTGGACTGAACTCGGCCGCGGCGGTAAATGGTGTACTATTGGCGTTTTGTATCCAGCCGTTTGCAGGATTAATGATCGTGATAATCTCGCTAACCTCATGCAGGCCCTGCCAGTCTGTCGCGGGATTTGCGCCGTCGACGGGTTGCGAGTAGTCAAAGCGGTCATCGCGCCTTGGCAGAAAATTGCCGTGATAATAGGCAATATTTCCGTCCTTATCTGCGTAAACCGTATTGTTTGAGCTATTTGTGCGGATATCCATCATGTTGTTAAACTCAGATAAGCTCGTCGTTTTTGTACGGATAAAGCTTTGTTTAAGGGCGCGTGCGGGGTCCCAATTAATCTTTGTCGCGGTCCATTTGCCATTTTCTATATGTGTAATCGGGCCGTGGTGGGTGTGATAGGTGGGGAAGGTGCGTTCAGATAAGCTATCACCATCTTTATAGCTAAGAGTGATGTCGCTGACATCTACATCGCGGAGTTCATCGCCATAACGATAGACCAGTTTTCCGTCTTGCATGAAAACCGTCTCTGCAAATTCGTCCATGAAATCCGTATAGGTTGAGGTATGCATCCAGCCATTATGTTCATTAAAACCTTGGTAAACAAAAAACTGACCCCATGTCACAGCGCCGTAGGCGTTGAGCCCTTCTTCACTAACGACATGGACTTCGCCGCGAAAATAAAATGACGTGTGAGGATTAATTAAAAGCATGGCACCGCCAGACTCAGTTAACTCGCCTGCAATGGCAAAGCCGTTGGAACCGCCCGGCTCGGTGAATGTCTCTAGCGTTTCCGGTTTTTCGGGAGTAGGGGGCGTGGTGCCATCGCCGTAAAAGGCCGCAATCCCGCGTAGCGGAATTTGTTCAATGTCGCCGCCAATTGACCCTTCAGAGAAAAACATCGGCATCCAAGGTTCAAATTTTGTTAACAGTTTAGGCGTCACATCAGGATGAGTTTGCAGGTAGTAATTCAAACCATCCGCAAATGCATCGCATAGGGTTTTCACTTGCGGGTCAGCCGTTTCGTAAGCTGCTTTGGCCTCGTCTATGGTCATATAAAGCCGCGCACGAAGATCACTATGCAGCACGCTTTCGCCTTCAATTTCGGCTAGGCGGCCCATCGCCCAAATGTAATTGCGTTCAATGCGGGGAAAGTCATCTTCCGCTTGCGCATAGAGCAATCCAAAGACAGCGTCCGCATCCGTTTTGCCGTAAATATGCGGGACGCCGAAATCATCACGAATAATTTCAACTTGGCTCGCGATTGCGCTGAGCCGTTCTAACTCTTGATTTGATGTTTCCGTCGGCGGCGTTTGGGCTTTGCAAGCACACAACACCGTCATAAAAACAAGAACAATAGCGCGTTTCATCATAAAAAGTCCCGTTTTCCAATTGCATTGCTTAATATTCGTTAGCATGGTGATAGAGCTTTGTTGAGGCATATGTGATGAAGCAAGCTTGAAAAGCTTAATCACATTTTTAAGGTAGAAGTATATTTACCATTCGCCATAGGCACTCAAGTGCACTGGCGAGGTCGAATAAATGGCTCAACACGAGGGGCTTCTTCAATTGAGATGGACGAGGTGTTGAGCATCGGCAGTCGGCAATGGGCTCGGCGAAGCGGTTGTAGTCAAGATGACCTTTAGCTTTGGCCGTATGAAAGACGGCGAGGAAACCAAGCGCGCAAAAACTGCAAGATTGGTTGGCTTCTATAGTTTTTACTTTAATCTGAAATGACAAGCTGTCTCGCTCACACGGGGCGGCTTTGTCATTTTATTAAAGCCGTAATAGCAACTTCGCCTATCGTATCAACAGCGAGGCTAGCTCCCTCAAAATTGATAACGCAAGCTCCGTTAAGGCAATCCGTATTCGTAGGCGGCGGCGAAATGAACGCGCCGCCTGTAAAACCAGTCGCGGCGGCAGATAAAAACGTTACATTGCTTGGTAATGTATCAGTGAGCGCGATGTCACTCGCTGGTACATTTGATGTTGGGCTATTATTGACAGTGATTTTATACACGACCGAATTGCCGGGAGTCATATACAAGCCTTCATTGCTGGTATCTAATACTTCGACAGTTTTAACAGCTGAAAGATCAATAATATTGATGGCTGGAATTTGATAGTCTTCCACCTCCCCGTCTCCAACAGCCGTGTTTGATGCAATGCCAGCTGTTGTAGACCATCTGAAACGTGCAAAGGTCGCATTTGATGTCGGATCGTTTGGAACTGTTACAGGAATATCAATTGTGCCATTTGAATTCGTGTCTTGTAAATCAGTGGCCACTCTTTCGCCAGAGTCATCAAAATCACCATCACCATTCCAATCTATCCAGCCTTGAAGAAAACCTCCATTGCCTGACACATTGGCTGTAATGATCGCCGATTGATTTTCTGTGAGAGTTGGTATTGTAATACCGTCATCCCCTGCATCACCTGATGCTGTAGAACTGTCGAATGGCCCTGTGTCATTTGTATTGGTAGTCCCTAGTCGAATGCCGTTAATGAGCGTGTGAATAGGGTTTCCATAGCTTAAAGGCGCATCTCCAAAATCTTCATCAATTTCAGAACTCGTTATAGGGCTTTGTAAATTCGGACAGTTAAACCCCAGCGATGTCAGGCGGGTTTGTGTCCCTGTACCTAAGGCCCCAATCCTATATTCAAAAGATGAGGTATCAGTGTAAAATGTTGTCACGATATTAGCGGTCGCTGTCTCATCAATACCTGGGGCAAATTGGAAGGTACTGGATTCAAACCTAATCCTATCGGCTGCTGAGGGTCCTGACGCATTCGTATCAAGCTCTGTCGGATTACTCTGGACGGATTCGACAAGAGTAGTCTCAAATTCAGCATATTCGCGCAAGGTTCCACCGGTAGGGTTAGCACTGTTACCATCAATGTCTATCCCGCTCGCTGAAAAGTCTACTTCGATAGGCGTGGATGTGCCGGCAGCAAAGAATGAAATACGAAAATCAGCTGAGCTAGTTTGTGACGCGTTCAGCTCGGGCTGAAAATTATCTATAAGCCCTGTGTCGCGATCTACGAAGTTCAGTGTCGCCCCGCCTGTAAACCCTAAAACTTGCACTTGTGCATCAATGCCAGGTGCCACATTAGTAAATTGATAGACGGCATTGGTTTGCAATGCTGTCCCAGACTGCAATACGGGATTTGAAAAATCCAGCTGAGTCACGAGGCGGCCATTGCAATTTATTTGGGTAGCATGTGCCGGAGTAGCTAGCGAAAAGCCAAGCACGGCAATGGCCGCTAGGCTTGCTAGCGACATTTTTTTAGGCAAGCCTTTAACGGGCTTGGCCTTAGACCCCCACGCGTAACTCATCCGCAACCTCAACTAACTAGAAGTAGTATAGCTAGATATGGTTTCCTAAAACTTAATTCTGCAAAGTGGTAATATAACAAATATGTTATCACATTAAGCGTAATTTCTTGCGCTGTGATTGCGCAGCGCTATGACAGATTATGTCTCATCTTATTTTAACTAGCCGTGATCTCCCCATTCCGCCTCTCAGCGCAAAAGGGGAGCCGCTTGAATTTCGTTTTATGGAACAGGGGGGTGATATGATGGGCGCGGCCGCGCTTATCTCGACCTCACTTGAAAAAATAACTGCGGCACAGATTAACTCCTTACCTGATAGCGTAAAGCTCATTGCAAATTTAGGCGTAGGTTTTGACACGATTGATCGCGAGGCTGCCGCTGCGCGCGGTATAACGATCACTAATACCCCCGTTGTTGCCGAAGATACCGCTGACCATGCGTTCGCACTAATTTTATCTGTGTGCCGTAAGCTCAATGTGCATGAACGTTATGTGCGGGCAGGCAAGTGGCCCCAAGAAGACCCCGTCATAAGCTCGCGCGTTCATGGGAAACGCCTTGGCCTTGTGGGTTTTGGCGATATTGGGCAAGGCGTGGCTCGCCGCGCCGCAGGATTTGGCATGAACGTGAGCTATTGGAACCGTTCCGCACGTAAGGAAGCAGCCAAAGCAATTGGCGCAAAGCGCATTGAAAATTTAGCAGCCCTGCTGAAATCTTCTGATATTATATCGCTTCACACAGCGCATACTCCAGATACTCATCACATCATTAATGCCAAAACACTCGCGGATTGTAAAACAGGGGCCTTCCTCATAAATACCGGGAGGGGCGGATTGATAGATGAGCCCGCCTTGATAGCTGCGCTGAACTCTGGCCATATCGCAGGCGCAGGGCTCGATGTGTTTGACGATGAGCCGAATGTACGACGTGAATTTTTGGATATAGAAAACGTCGTGCTTACCCCGCATTCGGCGGCACTGACTGAGGAGTGCCGCATGGAAATTGTCATGCGCGGCCTTATGAATGTCATAAAATTTATCGAAACGGGAGAGGTCATAGACCGTGTTTCGCCGCCTTAAAACTCCTATCCACCGCGCATTAATTGTCAGTCTATAGACATTCTTACTTATCGGCCTATGCTATGCAAAAGATTGCATAAGGGGATATTGAGATGACAAATAAAAACGCACTCAAAACGATAAGACAATGCTTACTCATCAGTTCTGCACTTGTTCTTGCAGCTTGCGGTTCAAATGTAGCGGATGATGCCTCTTCTAAGGCAGAGCTGAAGACCCTTACGGTTCAGGCTGTAGATACGGCGGTCATTCTCAATGCAAAGAACACACCTGAAGTTTGGTTAACTTACGGCGGCTCATATGATGAGCAGCGCCATGCGCGCCTGTCCAAAATTAATACTGATAATGTTAGCGAGCTTGGCGTGGCATGGACATATCCGCTAGCGACGAGCCGCGGCGTGGAAGCCACGCCTATCGTTGTTGACGGCGTAATGTATGTGACCTCGGCTTGGTCAGTTGTGCACGCGCTAGACGCGAAAACTGGCGAAGAGCTATGGATTTATGACCCTGAGGTGTCCGGCGAAGATGCGGCCAAAGGCTGCTGTGACGTAATTAATCGCGGCGTCGCGGTTTATGGCGGCAAAGTCTATGTTGGCGTGTTTGATGGCCGCTTAGAAGCGCTGGATGCGAAAACAGGTAAGGTCATCTGGAGCACACTCACCGTCGATAAGTCCAAACCTTATACCATCACGGCCGCTCCACGGGTTGTGAAAGGCAAAGTGTTGATTGGGAACGGCGGCGGTGAACTAGGCGTACGCGGCTATGTGACCGCCTATGACGCGACGACAGGCGAGAAAGTTTGGCGTTTTTATACTGTGCCTAATCCTGACAAAAAGGCTGACGGCGAAGCGTCCGATGCTATCCTCGCTGAACTTGCTAATGAGACTTGGGGCGATACAGGCGACTGGATTACAGACGGCGGCGGCGGTACGGCGTGGGATTCCATTGTCTATGATGAGGTCAATGACAGCATCCTTATCGGTGTGGGGAATGGCTCGCCTTGGAACGCTAAAATTCGCGATCCCGAAGGCAAGGGTGATAATCTCTTTTTATCGTCTATCCTTGCGGTAGACGCCGACACAGGCGCATATAAATGGCATTTCCAAACCACGCCGCGAGATCAGTGGGACTACACGGCCACGCAAACAATCATTCTGGCTAACCTACCTCTTGGGGAAAATGGGGCTGAACGCCGCGTTGTCATGCAAGCCCCAAAGAACGGATTTTTCTATGTGCTCGATGCGGCGACCGGCGAATATATCTCTGGCGAAAAATTTGAAAAAAACATGACATGGGCGACAGGCCTTGATGAAAGCGGGCGCCCGATTGAAAATCCGGCCGCGCGCATCACGAGCGGTGAGGGCTTTACAGCTATTCCGGCTCCGTCCGGCGCGCATAACTGGCATCCTATGGCGTTCAGTCCTGATACAGGCCTCGTCTATATTCCGGCACAAACTCTTGTTCAGCAAATCCAAGATGAACCCAGCAATGCTACGAAGAATAATAAATGGAATCTTGGCTACAATCTCGCTGCGGGTATCCCGCCGGTCTATCCAGCAGGGACAATTGATTTCATCAAATCCACAGCCTCTGGTAAACTTCTCGCGTGGGACCCTGTCACGCAAAAAGAAGTCTGGAGCGTCGATCATAAAACACCGATGAACGGTGGAGTTTTATCGACCTCATCTGGTCTTGTCTTTCAAGGCAAGACTGACGGGGTATTTGCGGCCTATAACGCTGCGACTGGCGAAAAGCTCTGGAACCAACAAGTCAATAGCGGGGTGCAGGCTGCGCCCTCAACATTTGAAATGGACGGTGAACAGTACATTGCTGTCGCCACAGGCTGGGGCGGCTCATGGGCTGTGAATCTCGGCGTGTATTGGGACGAAGCTGTTGCGCCAGATGTTGGCCATATAATAGTCTTTAAGCTTGGCGGGGAGGGCGCAGTGCCCGAGTTTACCCCTTCCAATATCGAGCGCAGTCCAAAGACGGCCAGCTTTGGCAGTGAAGCGCAGCTTGCACTGGGTTTTCAGCGTTATAACGATAACTGCATGGTCTGCCATGGCGCCTTGGTTGTTGCCTCTGGCGTGACACCCGACCTTCGCTGGAGTCAAGTCAGTGCGGATAAAGACCTCTGGAACGAAATTGTAATGGACGGTATCTCATCAGAACGCGGGATGTTATCCTTTGAAAATCAGTTAAGCGCGGAAGAGAGCGAAGCCATTCGTGCCCATGTCATTGACCAAGCCTGGCTTGCGGTGAAAAATGGTGACGCCAAAGTTCCTGCGAATTAAGATTAATATGAAATAAGAGGACAAGACCATGGTCAGAATTGATATGGAGACGAAAACTTCTGGTAAGGCGGGGTGGGGCTTTGATTTGGACGCGGTTTTGCGCGCTCAAAAAGAAGCCTTCAATAAAAATCCCAATCCCGAGTGGGCAAGCCGTAAGGACAAGCTCAAACGCCTCGGCGCAGTTATTGAGGCGCATGCTGAGGATTTTCAGAAAGCCATCTCTGATGACTTTGGTAACCGCTCCTATGTAGAGACCACTATTGCAGAGCTTATGGTGATTAAAGGCGGTATTTCACATGCGCTTAAACATACGAAGCATTGGATGCGCACGCGCAAGTCTCCGACTGCATTGCAATATCTTCCTGCAAAAAACCGTATCATACCACAGCCGCTTGGTGTTGTTGGTATAATTAGCCCGTGGAACTATCCTCTGCAGCTCGCGATAATGCCTTTGATTGGTGTGCTGGGGGCAGGTAACCGCGCAATGATTAAGCTAAGTGAATATACGCCGCGGCTTTCAACACTGTTGAAAAATGTGCTGGCACAAGAGTTCTCTGATGATGAAATCTTTGTCGCGACTGGCGGTGTTGATGTGGCCGCTGCTTTCTCCGAACTTGCTTTTGATCACTTGCTCTTCACGGGGTCAACATCTGTCGGACGCATCGTCGCTAAAGCGGCGGCGCAAAACCTTACTCCAGTGACATTGGAGCTTGGCGGAAAATCGCCAACTATTATAGACGATAGCGCCAATATGGATCTTGCTATTCCGCGCATAGTCAATGGCAAGATGATGAACGCAGGACAGACTTGCGTTGCGCCAGATTATGTTCTGATGCCAGGAGCTAAAATTGATAGTTTTTCTGACTCCGTTATTTCCCAGGCTGAAGAATTTTACCCGACCTTTGCTGGGAATGACGACTACACCTCTATTATTGCTGATAGTCATTACGCCCGCCTTCAATTTTTGCTTGAGGACGCCGAAAACAAAGGTGCTCGTATTCGCACGGCTGGGAATGATGATAAGCAGCAGCTCGCGAAAGAGCGCCGGGTACCGCTCACCGTGGTGACGCAGACCACAGCTGATATGAAAATCATGCAGGAAGAGATTTTTGGCCCGCTTTTACCTGTCGTGGCGTCCGAGACTTTGGATGACAGTCTCAATTATATTCAAAGCCAAGAGCGCCCGCTCGCACTTTACTGGTTTGGGGAAGACAAAGCCAAACGTGATAAAGTACTCACCCAGTCAATATCAGGCGGGGTATCGATCAATGAGACGACTTGGCACGTTATCCAGGAGGATATACCTTTCGGTGGTGTTGGCCCATCGGGCATGGGGGCCTATCATGGGGAGGACGGGTTTAAGACGTTTTCACATATGAAAGGGGTCTTCCATCAGAGCCGTTTTAGTCAAGGTAAAGCGCTATTTCCGCCCTATACAGACAAGACCCACAAAATGCTCGGCCTTATGAAGAAAATTATGTAAGGCGCCGGGCAGTGAGATAGGTAAATTGAACAGAATTGCGTCCCTTATGAACGGTTAACTTCACTCCCGTTTCGCTTTTAGCTAGCCTCATTACTAAGCTAGTTGATTGTTGTAAATTTTTTACAAACTTAAGCAGTTTCTCGCTTGCCAGAGCCGCGTCAGGGCGCTAAACCGCCCAAATTCGGAGCCATGCTCCAAATATACCAGTGCCCCTATAGCTCAGCTGGTAGAGCACCTGATTTGTAATCAGGGGGTC
>CAZFWZ010000078.1:0-12057 GCA_964522765.1 uncultured Caulobacterales bacterium
CCGACAAGTTCACCTAAGCGCGCATCAGAGAAGCCTTCGGATTTAATCGCGCGCCAGTCCTTTTCAGTTTTTGGCAGGCCGTTTTCTTGAATATGCGCTTCGGCTTTCACCAAAGCTTCAATTTGGCTCAGGAACCATTTGTCTATCATCGTATATTGATAGATTTTTTCCAAGGTCATACCATGGCGGAACGCTTGAGCGACAACGAGTAAACGGTCAGGAGCGAGTATAGAAAGACGCGCTTTAAGAGCTTTTTTAAGGTCATCCCCCTCCTCTGTAAACTCAATATCGTTCAATCCCGTTAGGCCAGTTTCAAGCGAGCGAAGCGCTTTTTGGAAGCTTTCCGTAAAGGTTCGCCCAATCGCCATAGCCTCGCCCACAGAGCGCATTGCTGTCGTCAGAACGGCTTCTGCACCGGGAAATTTTTCAAAGGCAAAGCGTGGAATTTTTGTGACAACATAATCAATCGTCGGCTCGAAGGCCGCAGGCGTAGCGCCCGTAATATCATTATCTAGCTCATCAAGCGTGTAACCCACGGCGAGCTTGGCGGCAATTTTCGCAATTGGAAAACCTGTCGCTTTGGACGCGAGCGCAGATGAACGTGACACGCGCGGATTCATTTCGATAACAACCATACGGCCATCTTTAGGGTTAAGGCCAAACTGAACGTTAGACCCCCCTGTTTCAACGCCAATTTCGCGAAGCACCGCAATGGAGGCATCACGCATGCGCTGATATTCTTTATCCGTCAGGGTTAGCGCCGGCGCGACAGTGATAGAATCGCCTGTATGCACGCCCATTGGGTCAATGTTCTCAATTGCACAAATGATGATGCAGTTATCCGCTTTGTCGCGAACAACTTCCATCTCATATTCTTTCCAGCCCAGCAGGCTCTCATCGATAAGAACCTGATTAGTCGGTGACGCCATTAGGCCAGAACGCACAATCTCTTCAAATTCTTCGATATTGTAGGCCACGCCGCCGCCTGTGCCGCCGAGCGTGAAAGCAGGACGGATAATCGCCGGCAGACCCGTATAATCCAGCTTGGCAACAGCTTCCGCAACACCTGCAGAGATATTGCCCTCTGGCGCAGTGACAATAGTGGCCTTTGGATTTTCAAGACCGATTTTAGTCATGGCCTCTGCGAAACGCTCGCGGTTTTCCGCTTTATCAATACTGTCCGCCTTAGCGCCAATCATCTCAACGCCGTATTTCTCTAGCACGCCCATCTCTTCAAGTTGCAGCGCGGTGTTGAGCGCGGTCTGACCACCCATAGTCGGCAGAAGCGCATCAGGACGCTCTATAGCAATAATCTTCTCAACGATTTCCGGCGTAATCGGCTCAACATAGGTCGCGTCTGCCATACCCGGATCTGTCATAATGGTCGCAGGATTGGAGTTCACAAGGATAACGCGGTACCCCTCATCTCGGAGCGCCTTACAGGCCTGAACACCTGAATAATCAAACTCGCAAGCTTGGCCGATGATGATAGGCCCCGCTCCGATAATCAGAATAGACTTGATGTCTGTACGTTTACCCATGGTAATATCCTTGACCTAGTCAAAAAAAGGGGTCCAATCCCTCTGATATAATTAGAAGAATCGGCCCCGAAAAAGCAAATTATCTCCAACTATAGAGTTGCACGCGCCCTTTCAAGGGAGAGATAAATAAAATGCGTGATAAGTATAAAAAAACTGAGAAGAAACTCATCTATTGTAACTAGCAGCCCTGACTCAGTACTTTGTGCAGACTATTTGTCTGAGAGTCATAGACGAAAGTTTCAGAGTAATATGTGGAGCGCCTTACAGTGATAAGCGGTGCACTACTGTCACGAAGGCGTTTAAACTGCGTAAAGTCCATCGACGATTCGACTGATGACTCCGTGAAGTCTCTATGAATATCTGCAGCCTTTTGGCACTCATATGACGCATCCTCAGGCAAATTGACCGCGTCCATACAATCCTGTCCCATTTCGCTATAAGCCCAGAGACTCTCTAATGTCGCGAAACTGGCGGCCTCAGATAAGCTTTTTAGAGTATCCGCCTTAGCGATTTCTAGATGCTTGTTACAATCGCCTCGCTCAACTTCGGGAGCATCATCTATGTATTTAAGACCTTGCCCGAGATCAATCTCAGTCCCATCTTCTAAGATGAGTTTCAAAATACCTATAGGATAATAATCACCCTTGGATTTTATATGTGTTCGAAGCGTGACAGCTTGAGACATTGCGGCCCAGTACACTGTTTGCTCGTCCGTTATATCACAGTTCAAATCCGCAATTGTGTTGTCTTCGGCCCTGACGTCTCCCGCCCATAAAGCCCCAAGAACAACTGCTATAACAAAGGTAAATTTTTTCATGCCTGCTGCATATGTGAAAAACATGACTTTTTAATGTTTCACCATGGTAAATTTTTGGTATTTCTGGAAAACATGCTAGTGTTCCATCACAAAAGGGTGAATCATGGTCAATCGAGTAAATATGCGGCGTTCAAACCTTGGCGGCAGCAGAATGGGCCGCAGGCGCGGTGGTTTCCGTTGGCAAATCATGCTGCTCTTCGCGGCCGGCGCGGCTGTCTATTATTTTGCCAATCAAGAAACAGTTCCGATTACGGGACGCAAGCAGCTTCGCACAATGAAACCCGCGCAGGAAATTCAGCTTGGCCTACAAAGTTATCAGCAAATTCTCGCTGACAATGGCGACGCCGTTTTGACGCGTGGCCCTGTGGTTGACGCGGTGAACGAAATCGGCGTGAAACTCGCTCGCCAAGCCGAGATTATGATGGTTCAAGAAACTGGCAAGGAGACGGGATTTGACTGGGCATTTAATGTCATTGAAAGCCCGCAAGCTAACGCCTTTGCCCTACCCGGAGGCTATACAGCCGTTTATACAGGCCTCATTCCAATTGCGGAGAATGAAGACGGTCTTGCGGTCATAATGGGCCACGAAATAGGGCATGCATTAGCTCATCACGGCGCAGAACGTATGGCCCAACAAAACATACAGCGTATCGTCAGCGCAGGTGTTGCAATGGGAGCTGGCGGCATGGATTACGGTGCCCAAAGAGCTGTCATGGGAGTGTTTGGCGGCATTAGCCAGTACGGCTTTGCGCTACCTTTCTCACGCAAACACGAATCAGAATCAGATGAAATTGGACTCTATCTTGTTGCTATGGCCTGTTACGATCCACGTGAAGCCCCGAAGTTGTGGGAACGCATGGGCGCACAGGGAGGACAAACGCCTCCTGAATTTCAATCAACTCACCCCTCTCCGGCGACGCGCGTTGCAGATTTTCAGCGCCTCATGCCCAGAGCGATTGAGATCTACAACCAAAGCTGCACAAACAAAATTCAGTAACCTTCTTTCTTGCTCTTTTAAGGATAGGCTATGGCCGACCGCGTTCTAGTAACTGGCATCTCAGGCTTTATTGGCTCACACGTTGCCAAGTCTCTTCTAAACAAGGGCTTTGACGTTCGCGGAACTGTGCGTAATAAAACTAAAGGCGAGCGCATTCAAAAGGCGTTAATCCATGATATTGACGACATCTCCCGTGTTGAGCTCATCGAAGCTGACTTGGGCGGTGATGCGGGGTGGGCTGACGCTGTAAAAGACTGCCGTTTCATTCAGCATATTGCCTCTCCTTTTCCTATTGAAGCCCCAGATGACCGCGAGGCTCTTGTATCGGAAGCACGTGCAGGTGCTCAGCGCGTTTTAGAGCACGGCTTCTCCGCCGGTGCGGAGCGTATCGTTTTAACGTCGTCTATGGTATCTATGATGGGACAAAAGGGACGTAAAAAGACAATGACTGTCACCGAGCAAGACTGGTCAGACCCTGAGTGGAAGCCATTGACGGCCTACCCTGTCTCCAAAACACGCGCAGAGCTTTCGGCTTGGGCCTATGCTAAGGCTCAAGGGCTAGAAAATAAACTCGTCACAGTGTGTCCCGGATTAGTATTCGGCCCCGACACATTCAACAATAGCGGCGCCTCCTTGGCCCTCATCAAAGCGATGTTTGACGGCGAATTCCCGATGGTGCCAAAAGTGGCCTACCCTATAATTGACGTGCGAGACTGCGCATCAATTCACGTTGAAGCCATGATTGCGCCAAATGCGGGCGGCCGCCGCCTAATGGCCGCGTCCAACACGTTATGGTTTTTTCAAATCGCCGAAATCTTGAGTAAAGAATACCCCCGCGCAAGCAAACTCCCAAAGCGCGACCTGCCCAATATCATTGTGAAAGTCATGTCGTTATTTGATTCTCGGGTGAAAGGAATCGTACCTGACCTCGGTATCTTCCATGAAGCTGATAATAATTATGTTACAAATATAACGGGCGTTATGCCTCGTCCCGCGAAAGAAGCTATTATTGCCGCCGCGAGAACTATGGCGATTAACGGCGACATCAGCGTCAGTTAAACGCAGTTACCCAAGGGGCATTTTATTGACAAATGTCCACACACCCTCCATCTTTGACATGTCTTGAACTTAAAACATCTCCTTTTGTTGGGTAAAAGACAGGCGGTACGGATGGCACTCCTGCCGCCATTTTTCACTAATTTCGGCTTGAATTTCGGGGTTGACCCCTCATAATTAAGCCTTAGGTTCTCTGCCCTTACGTGGCGGCTTGAGACCGCCGATGAAAAGGATGATATCCATGCAAAAATTCCCAATGACTGTAGCTGGCCATGCTGCGCTTGAAACTGAATTGAAACACCTCAAATCTGTCGAGCGACCTTATATTATCAACGCGATTTCTGTTGCGCGTGATCATGGCGACTTGTCTGAAAATGCTGAATATCATGCCGCCAAGGAGAAACAGGGGTTTGTTGAAGGCCGCATTCAGGAATTGGAGAGCAAGCTAGCCTTAGCCCAAGTTATCGACGTCACAAAAATGTCAGGTGATACAGTCAAATTCGGCGCGACCGTTACGATTGTGAATGAAGATACAGATAAAGAATCACGTTATCAAATCGTCGGTGAAGATGAGGCCAATGTTAAAGAAGGCAAAATTTCCATTACCTCACCAATAGCGCGGGCTATGGTCACCAAAGGCGTGGGTGATGCCTTTGAGGTTATGGCCCCAGGTGGTTCAAAAGGTTACGAAATTCTCGCTGTCGACTTCGTTTAATGACAGATAATTCGCTGACATGCTGGGTTATCAGCGATGGGCGGCGAGGTATTGAAAATCAGGCCCTAGGGCTAGCAGAAGCCGCGGCGCGTCTTAAAGCTCTCGAAATTCACTGTCATATTATTGAGACCGGTAAAACTTTGGCGGCGGCTAGCCCCAAATTACAATTTGCGCTCAAATCAAAGCCAACAGACTATGGACTACCCAAACGCTTTCCAGACTTAGCTATTGGGTGCGGCCGCCAAGCCATAGCGCCGCTTATGGCCCTTAAAAAAGCCTCGCCTAATATTTTTACAGCCTATGTCCAAGCCCCCCGTCTTGACCCCAGTCATTTTGACATTGTGTTCGCTCCTGAACATGACAGTTTATCGGGCCCGAATGTGGAGACCATGATTGGGAGCCCAAACCGCGTGACCAACACACTGATTATCGGCCAAACGCTCCACTTTGCTAAAAAATTGGAAAACCTCCCCATGCCGCGTGTTGCCATGTTAATTGGCGGGCCTTCCAAAACGCATAAGCTAGGAAAAACTGAGCATAAAGCGCATTTAGATGCAGCTCATAAAGCTCTGGCACAAGGATATAGCTTAATGATTACGGCGTCTCGCCGCACACCTATGGCGATGATAAAAGACTATCAACGCCTTGCCTCTGACTTTGACAACGTCTGGCTCTATGATGGCGAAGGAGAAAACCCCTATTACGCCTTTCTTGGCGGCGCAGACTCAATTCTTGTAACCGAAGACAGCACGAATATGCTGACCGAGGCTTGCGCAACTGGAAAGCCCGTATTCCGTCTTCCCATGGCAGGGCAAGCGGGTAAGTTCGAAGCGCTTTACAAAGCTCTCTCAAAACGTTGTTATCTAGATATTTTTTCAGAAAAATTTCAATCAAAAAGTTACGAGCCATTAGAAGAAACAGATCGAATAGCCTCTCAGTTTTGGGCCCGTTATGATAACCGAACTGTAACGCTTAACTAAGACTAACAGCCGTTATTATCTTATCTATTTCCTGGGTACCCCAGCGCTTACCCTTCGCAATTATATATTAAAGCGTGTGTTGCTTTTCGCTAATCCACATTTGGCATGCTCCGCCCTCTTGCTATAGGCGGGGCCACATCTTATGTCAGTATCCATTAATTTAAAGAGAGCAGCACTATGGCCGAGACCGTTCACCACAAAGTTATGATTATCGGTTCTGGCCCTGCCGGTTATACGGCTGCGGTTTACGCGGCCAGAGCTATGCTCGAACCCGGAATTGTGGCTGGGCTTCAACCTGGCGGCCAATTGACGATTACCACAGATGTTGAAAATTACCCGGGGTTCCCTGAGATTTTAGGCCCTGAACTAATGGATAAGTTCAAAGAGCATGCTTTAAAATTCGGAACCGCCTTTTATGAAGACGTCATCCTTGATGTTGATTTCACAAAGCGGCCTTTTACGCTGAAGTCTGACTCCGGCACAAAATACACAGCAGATTCAGTTATCATTGCCACTGGCGCACAAGCCAAATGGCTCGGCCTAGACTCAGAATCTAAATTTCAAGGGTTTGGCGTTTCGGCCTGCGCAACATGCGATGGCTTCTTCTACCGCAACAAAGAAGTTTTCGTGATTGGCGGCGGCAACACAGCCGTTGAAGAAGCGTTATTCCTTACTAACTTTGCATCGAAAGTTACACTTGTTCACCGCCGCGATACCTTACGCGCGGAGAAAATCTTGCAAGAGCGCCTGTTCAAACATGAGAAAGTGGAAATCCTTTGGGATACGACTCTTGAAGAAATTATGGGCTCCGAAGAGCCTCTCAGCGTCACAGGGGTCCGCCTCAAAAACGCGAAAACCGGCGAAGAGTTCACTCGCGACACACACGGCGTCTTCATCGCCATCGGCCACAAGCCTTCGACTGAAATTTTCAAAGGCCATGTTGAGATGAATGCAGGCGGGTATATTACAACGGCCCCTGACAGCACAGCAACAAATGTGCCTGGCGTTTTTGCGACAGGCGATGTTTCCGACGAAATCTACCGCCAAGCCGTCACGGCCGCAGGGCTGGGCTGTATGGGTGCGCTCGAGGCTGAACGCTGGCTTACCGAGCAAGAGGCGCAAGCGCAGCAGCAAGAAGCTGCTGAGTAGTGCCAGATACGCTCGATTGGGATAAGCTCAAGACTTTTCATGCTGCGGCTGATACGGGCTCTCTCACCGCGGCCGCTGAACGGCTTCGCATTTCCCAATCAGCTGTGTCTCGGCAAATAACAGCGCTTGAGGATAGCCTTGGCACGCCATTGTTTCACCGGCATGCACGAGGGCTGACTTTAACAGAACAGGGGCGCATTCTGTCTTTAGCGGCCCGCGATATTGCGCACCGCACAGCCCTCGCTCAAGCCACAGTCATCAACAGCCGTAGTAAGCCGCAAGGCAAGCTGCGTGTGTCAACGCCTATTTCGCTTGGATCAAACTGGCTGACATCTGTCCTTCCAGAATTTCTAGAAGCTTATCCGGAAATTGATGTGGAAGTCCTTTTAGAAGATGAAGAACACGATTTATCCTCATTCGATGTTGACTGCGCCTTACGGCCATGGCCATCCACACAAGGTGATGTTATTGAACGTAAACTTGGCACAATTTCGCAAAGTTTGTATGCGTCCGACACATATCTTTCAAAATATGGAGCGCCAAAATCCGTTAAAGATTTATCCAATCATAAGATTGTGGCCTTTGGCGACCTTATGCCGACTCGCCTAAATAGCTCTAACTGGGTACTCAAAGCAGGTGGACGTGAAGACGAACCGTTGACACCGGCCCTTTCTGTTAGCAATTTACACGGAATTATGCGCGCCGCAGAAGCCGGAATAGGTCTCGCAGGCCTTCCTGACTACATGACCGCTCTTTCGCGAAGATTGGTAAGAGTACTTCCCGATTTGCGCGGCGAACCCTTCGATATCTTTTTTGTTTACCCAACAGAATTACGCGGATCTGTTAAAGCCAAGGTCTTTCGCGAGTTCTTAATCCGTGTGACGAAAAACTGGGATGATAAGACATAGGCCGCACCTATGCGTTTCTGCATAGCTCATTTGCAGCTGTATCCATTGTTTTGAAGTTTAAACCTTTTATATAGAGTTCATACGAGACAACGTCCTCCGATTGTTTTCTTGTTTACCGCTTACTTGTCCTCCCCGGATTGTAATGCGAAGACTTTGGTCAGGCTGGTTTCACCAGACCTGACTTTTTTTTGCTTTTTATTAACTATGGCTTACTAAAGTTTAACCGTGTGGGAAAAAAGATAAACGGCTGGCCACACATGACAATTGATTCTACCTTAAGTATATTAGACACAATTCCTCTAAACAGAATAGAAAAAGGCCAAGAAGCTGCTTTTTTCAAAATGATAGACGATGCCTTAGATGTAGGAGTTGCTATTCTCGATGAGAATATGATCTACCGCTACATGGGCAAAGGCATGATGGATCAGCTAGGCCTTCCTGAAGGCACACTGAAGGTTGGTGACAGCCTTAAAGATTGTCATGATGCAATGGTTAAATATGGCATTTTAGCCAAAGAAAACATCCAAGATTCGCGCATTTCAACACAAACCAATTTAAGCGGCGAAGTTATAAAAGATAAGGACTATATTCATAAATTCAGTAATGGTCGACGTATACAACTCGTTCGTAAAAAACTATCAAATGGCTATCTTGTTTCAATGGCTTTTGATGTCACAGCACTTGTGGAAAAAGACGAAATTTTAGAAGAATCCTTACGTCTTGGGCTCGCAGGCTATTGGACTTATAATTTTACCACTAAGGCATACACACTCAGTAAAACGTTACATACTTATTTTGGACCTGTATATGTTAAAGAGATAAATAAGAATGGAATTATAAGCATCGTGCACAAAGATGACCGTACAAAGTTCAAGCGTGCTTTTAACAATTTCAGCCAAACCGATGATATTTTTGACGTGACTTGCCGCACGACTTCAGTCTTGGGAAACGAGCGTTATAGCCGCACAACAGGTAAAATACACCGTAATTTAGAAGGCAAGCCCGTCAGCATTCGTGCATTTGTAAAAGATGTATCAAAAGAACATTTTCAATCTATGGCCTTAGAAAAGGCCAAAGATGAAGCGATTGCGGCCTCTCACGCAAAGTCGCAGTTTCTAGCTAATATGAGTCATGAAATTCGAACTCCTATGAACGGCGTATTGGGTATGGCTGAACTTTTGGCAAATACAGACGTTGATGAGACTCAACTTGAGTTTGTTAAAGTTATAAACGACTCGGCTTCAGCCCTACTTACGATAATAAATGATATTTTGGACTTTTCGAAAATTGAAGCAGGCGCTTTAGAGTTAGACCATGTGGCGTTTGACTTGCGAGATACGATTGCAGCCGTAGCGGATTTACTGAAGGTCAAAGCGAAAGAAAAACAACTCGAAATAATTATAAATTATGCCCCTACACTACCAAGCCGTTTCATCGCGGATGCAGGAAGGCTTCGGCAAGTTATTACGAATCTTGTTAGCAATGCCGTGAAGTTTACCGATAGCGGTTATGTTCTTATTGAAGTCGACATAGCTAAATCAGGGCGCGTCAGTGACAAAAGCATGGTCACAATCAATGTGACGGACACAGGAATTGGTGTAGAGCCTAGCAAAACTAACGATATATTTCAAAAGTTTACGCAGGCAGACGGAAGTACAACTCGAAACTATGGCGGTACGGGTCTTGGCTTAAGCATTAGCAAGAAAATTATTGAACTTATGAACGGACGGATAAGTGTGAAGTCGGTATTTGGAGAAGGCTCGACATTTGGTTTCGTTGTCCCTCTAGAACCAGATAAAACGCATGAAACCCCAACAGTGAATACCGCCAAACTTATTGGCAAACGCGTTCTCATTGTAGATGATATAGAAATTAACCGCACCATCCTTACCCAGCAAGTTGCATCATGGGGCATGATAGCGGCGTCCTGTGAAAACGGTGTCGATGCACTCCTAGAACTACGAACCGCCAAGACAAATGATATGCCGTATGACATTGTATTAATGGATTTTCTAATGCCAGGAATGAACGGTCAAGAAGTCGCGGCAATGATTTCAGCAAATGCAGCTCTTGGAGCACCTCCAATAATAATGCTCTCGTCTTGTGATCAACCGAAAAACAGCGCCCAGCTGGCTCAAATAGGCATTGTGAATTATTTGGTAAAGCCCGTCAGAGCAAAACGTTTAGCCAAAACAATAGAAACGACACTTTCTGCGCCGCCAACAACCTTGCCCAAACTTCCAGAAATGCAAATGGAAAAAGGTATGGACGGCAAAATTGCCCCCCCACCTTCAGCGCCTGAAGAAAAAATCGAAGTTTTGGTCGCTGAAGACTTCAAACTCAACCAAGATGTCGTGAGGTTAATGTTGGCAGATAGCGTTTACGCGCCCATCTTTGCTGATAATGGATATGAAGCGGTAAAAATGTTTAAATCCGAGCCGGATAGATTTTCTCTTATTCTTATGGACGTTTCAATGCCAGTTATGGATGGTTATGAGGCAACAAACCTAATTAACACGTTTAATGAAACTCATGACCGCCCCCACACACCAATAATAGCCCTTACAGGCCATGCTCTTAAATATGACCGTGAGAATTGTTTCCAAGCAGGTATGGACGACTATCTTTCCAAACCTGTTCAGCAAACCAAACTTTTAGCGGCATTAAAGAAAAACCTTGAAATGACAATTGCGGATCATAAAGCAGCTTAGTGCAAATGCTCTTGGAATTTGGAGATACGAATACACGCCTCTTTTAATGTGCCTAAATCAGCAGCATATGACAGACGAAAATTTGGAGCGCTATGAAAAGCAGTTCCAGGCACAAGCGCGACTTTTGCCTCATTCAATAGAGCCTTAGTGATATCAACATCGCTCCCCAGAGTGACGCCGTTCTTGGTCTTCTTCCCGAGCCAATCCCCACAATCTGGGTAAACATAAAACGCGCCAGTTGGCATCAGGCAGTTTAATCCATCAATCGCGTTCAGCGCCGAAACAACATGATTTCGCCGCGACATGTAAGCCTGTTTCCAAGTCGTTAAAAAATCATGCGGACCCGACAATGCGGCCACGGCCGCCCATTGCGAAATCGACGATGGATTTGATGTAGATTGTCCCATAATCTTTGCCATAGCCTTAATAAGCCAAGTTGGCCCCGCTCCGTAACCGATTCGCCAGCCTGTCATTGCGTAGGCTTTAGACACACCATTCATGGTCAATGTGCGCTCATATAATTCTGGCACAGCTTGAGCGATAGTTGTAAATTCAAACTCATCGTAAACAAGATGCTCATAAATATCGTCCGTTAGAATAAGCACGTGCGGATGCCTCAAAAGCACTTCACCTAACGCCGCCAACTCTGCCTTGCTATAACAGGCCCCTGTCGGATTAGACGGTGAATTAAGCATCAACCAGCGTGTCTGCGGGGTGATAGCCTCTTCAAGCTGTGATGGCGTAAGTTTAAACCCATTGCGGCTGGCGCAAGGCAGTATAACCGGCGTACCGCCAACAAGGCGTACCATTTCAGGATATGAGACCCAGCATGGCGAAGGAATTATAACTTCATCACCCGGATCAATCGTCGCTATCAACGCATTATACAGAACTGGCTTACCGCCCGGAGAAACATTGATTTGATCTTCAATATAAGATAATCCATTATCACGTTGTAATTTAAGGCATATTTGCTCTTTAAGTTCAAAAATACCATCAACATTTGTATAGTTTGTTTTGCCCTCTCGAATAGCGCGGTACGCGGCCTCTTTGATATGCTCGGGCGTATCGAAATCAGGCTCTCCTGCCCCAAGGCTAATAACGTCAATACCTTGCGCTTTCATGTCTCTTGCAGCTTGGGTCACAGCCATAGTGGCTGATGGAGCAACGCGCGACAGGCTAC
>CAZFWZ010000079.1:0-11767 GCA_964522765.1 uncultured Caulobacterales bacterium
CGCAAAACGCCAGACCTTATGGCGTTCTGTGTCCTGTTAGTCTCCTCGCGAAACATTTTATTTATACGGTCTCCGGCTAGGGGGCTGACCCCGCGGACGTTCGCTTTAGGCGTTCTCTTTGCGCGTTTTCTATGAAAACAGGTTTGCGCGCCGCTTACATGTTGAGCTGCACCCGTGATGGGCAGTGGGAATGTCGTCCTGCGCGCAGAGATGACACATTGCGATTTGCGGATTAGCCGCCTTGATTAAGCAGTAGTTTCACGCGGCCCGCCATTGCGGGAAGGCTGATATCGCGGGTGAAAATATCTTCAAACTTTCCGCCGCTATTCATCAGGATAACAAGGTCTGAATGATCATAGGTAAACTCAGCTGCGCTGCTATCGTCTTTGATTTTTTGAGCATAAACGCGGTAAGCGGCGACGGCTTCGTCCATTTGGGCTTGCGTGCCAGAGAGGCCAATGAGCGGCTCAGGGAAGCCTCGAGAGGTCACATAGGGCGCGAGTGTTTCTGGCGTATCGCGCTGCGTATCGACAGAGATAAAAATATATTTCAGCTTATCGCCGTCCTTGCCAAGCTGCGCTTGCAGCGCGCCCATTTTTTGCAAAGCGGTGGGGCAGACATCTGGGCAATAGCTAAAGCCAAAATAAATTAAGCTGGGCTGCCCCAGAAGGCTATCCTCAGTGAAGGTCTTGCCATCCGTGTCGGTAAGAGTAAATGGCCCGCCAATTGCGGCTGTGCCGCTGGCGATAACCGTACCTGATTGCGCGACGCCATTGCCTTGGCTAGAATTACCGCAGGCGCTCAGAGCAAGCGAAGCGGCCCCGATAAGGAGCGCGGCGCGCGCGAGTTTTGAGCTGAAGGCAAATTCTATCATGGCCGTACCTTTTAAGGCGATTAACATTTCGCCCTCATAGGAGTTTTGCGCTATAATGTCTAATATGACAGATATAGATGCGGCCATTTTACGCGAAGCTTTACAGGGCGATGATCACGGCGTTCGCGGCACAACGGACGCCGCGGGGCAAGACCGTCTGCGTCTCTCGCATTTGTCGCGAAGAACCTCGGGTAGGCTGCGCCGGTCTACGCTTGTAACTCTGCGCTGGACAGCGGTAGCGGGCCAAGCGCTGACGCTGGTGATAGTGTCTGAGGTGCTAGGTTTTAGTTTACCCTATTGGTCATGTGCTGTGACCGTGATTATGGCGGCCTTGCTGAATTTGGCCGTCACATTCATGCTGCCGCTTGATCGGCGTGTGGGTCATAGCGAAGCGGTACTGCAGCTTGGATTTGATATGTTGCAGCTGGCCACGCTCTTGTGGCTCACGGGCGGGATGGATAATCCCTTTGCGCTGTTATTTGTTGCGCCCGTCGTGACGGCTGCGACGACATTATCTAAACGCGTGCTGTTTTCAATTAGCGGCCTAGTCACTCTGGCTTCATTAATTTTGATGTTTAATCATTTACCGTTGCCATGGTCGCCGGCGGGTAGTTTTTCCCTGCCGCCGCAATTCAAAGCCGCCACTTGGCTCGCGCTGATGACGGCCATGGTGTTTACCTCCGTCTATGCGTGGCAGGCGTCTCGTGAAGGCCGGCGTATGAGCGAGGCTTTGGCGGCGACGGAAGCTGTGCTCGCGCAAGAGCAAAAGCTCGCCGCGCTTGGGGGTCTTGCGGCCGCGGCGGCGCATGAGCTGGGCACGCCGCTCGCGACTATACAGCTTGTGGCTAAAGAAATGGCGCGTGAGCTGGAGACGGGGACGCCTATGGGCGAGGACGCTAAACTGCTGGTCGAGCAAACGCAGCGCTGCCGCGAAATTCTAAAGCAGCTTGGCGCTCGCGGGGATACGGGCGAACCCATACATGACACAATGTTGCTCCAAGCTCTGCTCGAAGAAGCTTCAGAGCCTTATTTTGGGTTAGGCAGTAAAATCGTTATCAAGACTCATGGAGAGGGGCCTGAACCGAGTTTACGCCGCCAAGCTGAAATTCTTTATGGGCTGAAAAATTATATTGAAAATGCGGTTGAGTTCGCTGCCAGCCGCGTAACGCTGACAGGGGAGTGGACCGTGGACAGCGTGAGCATTAGAATTGAAGACGATGGCCCCGGCTTTGCGCCCGCCGTGCGTGCGCGGCTCGGCGAGCCCTATGTTTCCGTTCGCGGCGAGGCCAATAAAATGGCAGGCGGTCTAGGCCTTGGATTTTTTATCGCCAAAACGCTTATTGAGCGGACAGGCGGGCGGGTGAGCTTTGACAACCATCCGGATTCCGGCGGGGCCTTTATTACGCTAGGCTGGCCCTTGGAGAGGCTTGTTGTTTAAGCTTGCGTGCTTTCGTCAGGAAGCGATTCAATCGTTAAATTCCCATTGGTAAAGACGCAAATACGGTCGGCAATTGCCATGGCTTTGCGGGCTAGCGTTTCAGCGTCCGTTTCATAATCATCCATAGCCAGCGCTGCCGAGAGGGCGAAGTTACCGCCGCTGCCGATGGCCGTGATTTCTCCGCCGCCTGAAAGCGTGTCGGGTTCAACGACATCTCCATTGCCAGTCAACACGTAAGTTGCTTTGCTATCGGCGACGATCATCATAGCCTGAAGCTGTCTTAAATATTTATCCGTGCGCCAATCTTTAGCTAGCTCAACACAGGCCCGTGCGAGCTGTGTTGGATATTGTTCTAGCTTGGCTTCGAGCCGTTCGAGCAAAGCAAAGGCATCGGCTGTCGCGCCTGCGAACCCTGTAATGACTTTACCGCCCGCCAACGTGCGTACTTTGCGTGCGGATGACTTCATAACCGTATTGCCGGCGCTAACTTGACCGTCACCCACAATGACGACTTTACCGCCTTTGCGGACGGATAAGATGGTTGTCCCGCGCCACTGCGAGGCATCTGCATAATCGTAATGTGTCATAGCTTTTAAATGGGGAGGGTCGCCCCAAGGTCAAGGCCTAAGATCAAGGCCCAAGATCAAGGGAGGTCTAGCCTTTTGCCCGCGCCTCAAAAGCAGCCAGCTGCTCGGGCGTAGCTTTGGGCTGATGGTTTTCTTTCCATTCACTGTAAGGCATGCCGTAAATGCGTTCGCGTGCGGCGTCCATATCAACATCTTGTCCACCCTCTTGCGCGGCGGCGAGATACCATTTTGAGAGGCAGTTGCGGCAGAAATTCCCGGTGATCATCAAGTCGATATTTTGTACGTCCTTATTGTCGTCTAAATGCTTTAAGAGGCGGCGGAAGGTTTTGGCGTCTAGCGCGTCTTGCTCTGCGGGTGTTAACTTGGTCATGTCTAAGCCTCCAGCTTTCGCGCTTCCTCTATAAGCATAATCGGCACGCCTTCACGAATAGGGTAAGCCAGTTTGGCTTTTTTGGAGACAAGCTCGTTTGTTTCGCGGTTTAATCTCAAGGGTCCGCGTGTTTTGGGGCAGATGAGCGCGGTAAGCAGTTTTGGATCAATAGCTGCTTGGGTGTTCGATGTATCGGGTTTTGACTTTTTTGGCATATGTTTCGCCTTTAGAAAGCTAATGAATCGGGTTGGCTAATTGGTGGGTTGATCTGGGGCGTTGCCGCCAGTGCTCGCATATAAATGCAGTAACCCTGTTAAAAGGCGGCGGCGATCATCGGTTGAGATCGCTTCGAGTAAAGATTGCTTATCGGCGGGCTTAAACGGGCTTATCATAGCGGCTTGGTTGACCAGTTGCGGCAAAGGAATTTCGGCAAGGCCCTCCCAATCCACAGAGACGCCTAGGGCTTTGGCAAGGCTTTTCATGGCCAGTGTCAGGGTTGCTCGGTCGGTTCCGCCAATATCTGTCATAGCGTCAGGTAGGGTTCGCGGATCATGTAAATCGGCGTCTTCTTCAAATCCCTCATAGCTGACTTTAGCTTGCCGGTAAGGGGTCGTGCTTTTGATATCTTTTATAAAATTAAATCGTTTGAGTCCCTTAAGCACGATAAGATAACGCCCATCTTCTTGTTCCGAGAACTGCATGATACGGCCCAAACCTCCGACCTTAGACAGGCCAGAGTTTGCAGTGTCGTCCGTTTGTATCATGCCGATAAGGCGCTCCCCTTTGAGGGCATCGTCGATCATATTAAGATAGCGAGGCTCAAAAATATTGAGCGGCAATTCACAGCCCGGCAATAAAACTGTTCCGTTGAGCGGAAAGACAGCAACGGTGTCAGATTTGGTGCGGCGGGCTAAAGATTTGTAATGTGCGCTCATAGAACTCTTACGTTTGAAAGACTATTTGGTTTAGGCAAATAAGATGGAGGATAGGCGGCGGCGGCCTTCAATGCTAACTTCGCTTTCCACGCCTTCTGCTTCAAAAATGGTGAGCAAGAATTTACGGGCGGCTTCGTCCTTATGAGCGCGGTTTTTATCGATGGAATAAAGTAGATGATCAACAGCGTCAGCATTACGCCCCGTGCCCGCCAATGCTTTGGCAAGTTTTAGCCGTGCGTCAAGATCGTCGGGCTTGGCTTGGACGGCGCCCAAAAGCTCGCCGAGAACATCGCTACTTTCATCAGGCTTAGGCGCATCGGCTTTAAGCGACATCAATGAGCGCAAGGCAGAAATTTCAGGATGGTTTTCAATCTCGGGTGAGGCCGCCGTGATGATAGCGGCCGCTTGTTCTTCATTGCCGCTATCAATGTAAATGCGCGCAAGCCCTGCTAGCGCTTCTGCGCAATTTGGATCAAGCTGTAGAGCAGACGCATAGTCCTGCGCGGCTCCGCCCGCATCGCCTGCGGCGAGGCTATCTTTTGCGCGCGCGGCGAGTTCGATGGCTTCTTCCTTTGGATCGCTAGCGCCTGTAAGCCGAGACACAAATTTCTTAAGTTCACTTTCAGGCTGTCCGCCCATAAATCCGTCAACAGGCTTACCATCCTTAAAGGCGAAAACAGCGGGAATAGATTTTACGCCCATCTGCCCGGCGACGCCGGGGTTGTCATCAATATTGATTTTAACCAAACGTACTTTTCCGCCTTCGGCTAATACAGTGCGCTCAAGTGCGGGCATGAGCTGCTTACACGGTCCGCACCAAGGCGCCCAAAAATCGACAATCACAGGCGCTTCCTTGGAGGTTTCAATGACGTCTGCCATAAAGCCCGTGTCTGAGCCGTTTTTAACAATATCTGTCGGCGCTAAAGGCGCAGCACTTGAGGTCTCGGTCATAGGTCGTCCATATATTGGCGAGAGACCTCAGATTGCGAGAGGTCTAGCGCGTTAAAACTCTATCCATAAATGGGGAGATATAGCCCAAGGTCAACCGCCAAAGCGGTGAATGCGAGTCAATTTTCTGTATGAGCTAAAGCTTCAAAATCCATGATAATAGGATTATGATTTACGGCTTTTGCAAATTTAATCATATCTGCGCTTGAAATGGCCGTCGTTGCATCGTTTTTCAGCGGGTGAAAATTTACAATATCATAGGCGAGTAGCGCCTTATCTATGACAAGGGTGACGGCATGAGATGTATCATTCATAATGGCAAAGAGCGTGACGCTGCCGGGCGTAACGCCTAAATGCTCAAGCATTAAATCTGGCTTGCCAAATGACAAGCGTTTGCAGCCAAGCTCTTTGTGAAGGCGGTTTACAGCGATGTGCGTATCACCAAGCGCGCAGACGAGAAATAAAGCGTCCGACTTATCTTTCAAAAAGAGGTTTTTTGTATGGCCACCTGGGAGTTTTGCCTTAATCTCGGCCCCTTCTTCAACCGTAAAAATAGGGATGTGCTCATGGGTCGTATGGGCAATAGAGAGGCTATCAAATTGAGCAAAAAGCTCAGCGCGGGTTTTATGGGAAGACGTCATGACAGTACTCTAACATTATGGCCAAAGGCTGCAAGCGCAGGAGAGGTATTTTGCCCCAAGCCCGCGTGATTAAAGGTTAATTCAGCTTAACACAAAAGCGTTAAAAGAGCTTACTTTTCGGCTTGATTTGCGAAAAATTCTGCGCCATAAGCCGCCACTCACATAGAGCAATGTCTTGGTGTGAATATGCGTCTTTGAGCGGGCGTAGCTCAGTGGTAGAGCACAACCTTGCCAAGGTTGGGGTCGTGAGTTCGAATCTCATCGCCCGCTCCATTTTCCCAAACAGTTAAAAACTGAACTTGGCTGAAACCTATTCTTCTTACCTTAAGAGACTGGGCGGCCGTTTGGCACAAATGCTGCAGTGTAAACGGCTATAGAAAATATTAAAAACAAGTGTTAAGTTATCTGTATACTACTGTTTTTAAGTAATATTTTGAGCAGAGTTGACTTAGTTAAGGTTAGGTTAATCTTAAATGGGTTGAAATGAGAACAAGAATGTGACAAATGCTTTGCGGGGCCATCGTAAAGTGTATTGTCGTACATCCTGTTAAGATGGGTGAATCGATAAGGGACTTAACGTGGTAATGTATAATTATAACAGGCGTGGGGCTTTGTTGATATGAAACCACTATTAGTGCGCTTTCAAGCGTTATACCCAACTGTTAAACGTATTCTAGACATCTTTGTATCAGGGCTGGCTCTTGTTTTTGTGGCGCCGCTCCTATTGCTTCTTTGTGTCTTAATCAAAATCACAAGCCGGGGCCCCGCTTTGTTCTGGTCCGAGCGCACGGGGTATAAAGGCGAGGCCTTTATGATGCCTAAATTGCGCACTATGACGGAGTGTTCAAAAATTATGTCGCGCGAATCCGCTGACATGAACGATATTTCTGTAACGCCGCTTGGTCATATTTTGCGAAAGTGCAGTCTTGATGAGCTGCCGCAGCTCTGGTGTGTTTTTAAAGGCGAAATGAGTTTGGTCGGCCCGCGCCCGTTGCTTGTGAATGACCGCGCGGCAGATCAGCGCCGCATTCGTCCGCAAATATATGATGTTAAACCTGGTATTACGGGTCTCGCGCAAGTCAACGGCCGTAACTTTATTTCTATGCGAAATAAAGTGCGCTTTGATGCTTTTTATGCAGACCGCGTCTGCTTATTCCTAGATGCCAAAATACTATACCGGACTGTCGGCACAGTATTTAATTTTAAACTGGTGCAATAAGCCCCTGTGAATTAAATAAATGCTTGAAACCTTCTGGGTTCAGGCGTTGATATCGTTACTTTATCTTAAATTTGTAATAGTCTTTGCTTAAAACGATGCGCGTTGACCGATAATCGCCTGAGCGAGAAAGAGACATTATGCGCGTTGCTATGATTGGAAGTGGATATGTAGGGCTTGTGTCAGGGGCCTGTTTTGCGGATTTCGGTCATGTGGTTACATGCGTCGATAATGATAACCGCAAAATTAAAGCCTTGCAGGCGGGCGACATCCCGATTTTTGAGCCCGGGCTGGAAGAGCTCGTTGCCAAAAATGTTGCTCAAGAGCGCCTGTTTTTTACAACTGACATAGTAAAGGCCGTTCAAGAGGCGGAAGCCGTTTTTATTGCTGTGGGCACACCCTCTCGCCGAGGCGATGGACATGCTGATTTATCCTATGTTTATGCTGCGGCGGAAGAAATTGCCCCAATTATTGACGGCTTTACCGTCATTGTAACAAAATCAACTGTGCCTGTGGGGACGGGCGATGAAATTGAGGCGATTATAAAACGCATTCGCCCAGACGCTGATATTTGCGTGGTCTCTAACCCAGAATTTTTGCGTGAAGGGGCGGCGATTAATGACTTCAAACGTCCAGACCGTGTTGTGGTTGGACTCGATGGCAGCGCTCAGGTTCAAGCCCAAGCTGTTGAAACAATGCGCCAACTTTATCGGCCGCTTTATCTGAATGAAACGCCAATGTTATTTACCAATCGGCGCACATCAGAGCTCATAAAATATGCAGCAAATGCTTTCTTGGCGACTAAAATTGCCTTTATAAATGAGATGGCGGATTTGTGCGAAAAAGTGGGGGCGGACGTGCAACAAGTTTCGCGCGGCATCGGCCTAGATGGACGTATTGGCGCGAAATTCTTGAATGCAGGCCCGGGATATGGCGGCTCCTGTTTCCCCAAGGATACACTCGCAATTGTGAAAACAGCGCAGGACTTTGGCGCGCCTGTCACAATTATCGAAGCCGTCGAAGCTGCGAATAAGGGCCGTAAAAAAGCAATGGCCCGTAAGATTACAGTGGCGTGCGGTGGTGACGTAGGCGGCAAACGTATTGCTGTTTTGGGGCTCGCCTTCAAGCCAAATACAGATGATATGCGCGACGCGCCCAGCCTTGACATTATTCCCGCCTTACAAGAGGCGGGGGCAAGTATTGCAGCCTATGATCCAGAAGCTATGTCAGAAGCTGCCAAAGTTCTAAAAAATGTTGATTATGCAAACGATGCCTATGCAGGACTGCAGGGAGCGGACGCTTTAGTCCTCGTGACAGAGTGGGATCAATTTCGGGCTTTAGACCTTGACCGCGTTAAAGCGGCCTTAAAAACCCCAATAGTTGTGGATTTACGAAATATTTACCGTCCGGACGAGATGGCGGCTAGTGGTTTTCTATACACCAGCATTGGGCGACCTGTTAAATGAGGGCAATTTAGAGGTTTTTTTAAATATGGTTCAAATATGATAAAATAGCGGATAGCGCGCGAAAATTGCAAATATAATTCGCCTAAAAGGCGAGTTCTGAAAAAATCGCCATTTATCGCCTTGAAAATCGCAAAATACTGAGCAAAAATAACATTTTATCGGAAATTCAATGTTGCGCTAAAATAGTCATTGTGATAATAGCTAGCAAGTTTTGAAAAGGATGTGGATCATGAAACTCACAAAAACACTTATAGCATCTGTTGCTTTGGCGACTTTTGCGCTTCCAATGACGGCGACAGCTCAAGTTGGACCAAATGACGTTATCGGAAGTCTCGCTAATGTTTCGGGCCCCGTTTACATCAAGCGTGGCGGACAAGTCCTGCGCGCTGTCGAAAACAGTGCCGTACTCGCTAATGACTCAATTGTGGCTGAACAGAGTGGTTCTGCAATGGTTAACCTAAATGGCTGCAATGGTAAATTCGCGCCATGTAATCAGTTTGTTAATGGCGGAAATATGGTGTCTTTGACATCGAATAACTACTGTGGTGATTTGGCAGCTCTTTTGCCAATGAAGCCGAGTGATGCAATTCTTTCTGGCGCGGCGGGTTCAATACCAAGCGTTGGCGGTAGCGTAGGCGGCGGTGCAATTGGCACAGCTTTTCCAGCAACGACTTTGCTAGCAATTTTAGGCGCGGGTGCTGTAGGCTTTGCCGCGTTTGAGATTTTTGACGATGACGACGATGACGATGAGATCGCTGTTCCAACGTCTCCATAAGATTATTGAGCGCTTAGATATTAAGAGCTAAAAAGAAACCGCCCTTTATGGGCGGTTTTTTTATGAGCACGGCTATTATCTGGGCATATATCATCTTGAATAATGAATGAATGACGCTGCTGCGCTCGTGAGTATCAAATGTCTGACTGAATAAACGTCTCTTCGCCTGCACATAAGCGCACAGCGGTCAAAGCGCGCCCTTTATGCGCTCCTGTATCAATTGCGATACGATTACTATGGTTCTCAGGACCCTCATCAACGACGCTGTGACCATGTACGACTTTAACAGGATGGGGCTTTTTATAATCAAGAAAGTTGTCACGTATCCATCTAAGATCACGGGAAGATTGATCCTTAATCGCGACTTTAGGCTTAATGCCTGCGTGGACTAAAAAATAATCACCAAAAGTAAATGCATCAGAAAAACTGTCCACGAAAGTCAAATGAGCTTCGGGAACCTGTCTCTGCAACGACATCATGATGTGATCAGGGTTGATGTGTAGTTGCCCGAAATTAGTGACGCCATAACTGCGCGCGCATTCTTTGCCGCCAAATGAAAACCAAGACCGCATTGCTGAGATATCACCGCCCAGCACGTCCAGCATAACTTCCTCATGATTGCCGCGAAGAAAGGCGAGTTCGCTCCAGCTTGGGCGATAGTTTATCAAGTAATCTAGAACCTCTTTAGAGGCGGGGCCGCGGTCAATAAGATCACCTAAAAAAACAATAGTAGATTTGGGTTCGGGCCGCGCGCGACGGTCACTTTCAATTTTACCAAGCAAGTTTAGCATAGGCTCATAACATCCATGCACGTCGCCAATGGCATAAACAATCTCGCCCTCTGGCATTAGGTAGCTAGGGGCATTTTTATTATCTGTTTTTATTTTTTTTAAAAAACTAAACATAATATCCAATATAATTTTCTTGCGCGTAACATAGGCTCTAAGCCCAGACTATCAAGTTGCGTATACAGGCGAGCTATTAAAAATTACTTGAAAAACAGCAGGCTAGCTGTAGCGGGTGTTCGGCTAACTGAACATTTCGCTTCTAAAGAAAGCTTTGAAAGGATTGGAGACTGTGCTGACTGCCTGATATAATAGATATTGGTTTTGTCCTTCATAAGGTTTAGTTTTGATGGTCGTCGGCAAGGCCCCAATTTTGTCTATGAAAGGCCCATGCCGTTTTGATGATATTCTCAAGATTGGAATGTTGCGGTTCGAAGTCTAAAATCTTTTTGGCATTGGCTGCATCAGCGTAGAGCTTGGTCACATCACCAGGCCGCCGCTCTGCGGCTTCAAAAGGTAACGGTCGTCCCGTCACCCTCTCAATAGTTTTCAAGATTTCTAAATTGCTAACACCTTCGCCTGTGCCGATATTAATTTCTGCATTGGTCAATCCGCTATCAAACGCGCGCTCAGAACAGATATGGGCTAGAGCGATATCATTAACGTGGATGTAATCTCGGATGCAAGTGCCGTCGGGTGTATCGTAATCCATACCAAAAATTTTCATCATAGGCCGCAAGCCCGCCGCCGCTTGCATAGCGATAGGAATGAGATGAGTTTCAGGATCATGTTCCTCACCGATTTTACCGCTCTCATCTGCACCGGAGGCATTGAAGTAGCGAAGTGTTACATAGTTTAAGCCATAGGCTTTGTGGAAGCTTTGAATCATATGCTCGATTGCGAGTTTAGTTCTGCCATAAACACTAAAAGGAAGTTGAGGCTCAGACTCAGTTAGCGGCATATTTTGCGTCTCGCCATATGTTGCGCATGTTGACGAAAAGATAAGCCGGTTTGCACCTGAATCCTTCATAGCCATGAGTAAGTTCATCGCGCCGGCGACATTATTGTCGTAAAATTCTGCAGGTTGCGTTTCGCCAATCCCAACTTCTATTGAACTGGCTAGATGTATGGCCGTTTTGACGTTGGGGTGATTCATAAAGGCCATCTTTGTTGCGTTACGGTCACGCAGATCAACATCCACATATGGACCCCATTGGACTGCATGTTTGTGGCCGGCAGAAAAGTTGTCAAAGGTAATAGGGTTGCCGCCATTATCAGAAATGGTTTTACAGACATGACTACCAATATAGCCCGCGCCGCCGACAACAATAATATCACGGCCTTTCAGGTCATAATTTAGGAGTGTCATGGTTTACCTTTAAGCTACTGAGACGGATGCAGGATATTTTACAATTAAGTCTTTCGGGAATATTCTATTCATATCCGTCGTCATACCTAGCCCGAGCTTGATTGGATTGGAAGAGGGGAGTTGATAGGTCTGTCATACCGAACAAGGTTACAAAATTATTGAGTTAAATTTTCTAATATCAGGTGAACGGGCATCGCAATATCACTCATGGGCTAAGTGCCGCGCATCCAAAATTTACCTTATAGAGTTCCCGATAATACTATCCGCCTTGCAGCTATCCAAGAGCCTGCGCACTTTGTTTAATGGTAAAATTATTGACAGCTATTGGTTTTTGGGACAAATCGGATGGGCTGATGTGAGGCA
>CAZFWZ010000080.1:0-11571 GCA_964522765.1 uncultured Caulobacterales bacterium
TCAATATTTTCGGCGGCTTTCTTGTGACCCAGCGTATGCTGGCGATGTATAAGAAAAAAGAAAAGCCTGCGGCTAAAGTTGAGGCCAAATAGATGCCCCATTTATCAGATAATTTTGCAGCTGTTCTTTATACAGTCTCGGCCATTCTCTTTATCCTCGCGCTTCGCGGGCTAAGCTCACCTGAAACCTCGCGCCGCGGAAATATGTTTGGCATGGTCGGTATTGCGATTGCGATTGTGACAACGCTCCTTGTCTCAGGCATGGGGGCGACAGGCTTTATGTTTACAGCCGTGGCCCTTGCCATAGGCGGGGTGATTGGCGCCCTTATCGCCAAGAAAATCCCGATGACGGACATGCCGCAACTTGTGGCGGCCTTTCACTCACTTGTTGGTCTCGCGGCTGTGCTCGTCGCGCTTGCGGCCTTCTTTAGTGCTGATGATTTTGGTATTATGATAGACGGTATTATTAAGCCGTTTAGCCTTCTGGAACTCGCGCTCGGCGCGGCGATTGGCGCGATTACATTTTCCGGCTCGGTTATCGCCTTCCTTAAGCTCAATGGGAATATGGGCGGCAAGCCGATTATGCTTCCGGGACGGCACCTCATAAACCTTGCTTTAGGCCTCGGTACGGTCGTTCTAATTGCAATGCTCATGAATTCAGGCGGCGCTGACCCATGGATGATTTGGGCTATTGTCGCCATTACGCTTTTGCTGGGTTTCTTACTTATTATACCCATCGGAGGGGCAGATATGCCCGTTGTTGTGTCAATGCTAAACAGCTACTCGGGCTGGGCGGCCGCGGCGCTAGGGTTTACGCTCGGCAATCTCGCGCTCATTATTACAGGCGCGCTGGTGGGTTCCTCAGGCGCTATCCTCTCTTATATCATGTGCCGGGCAATGAACCGCAGCTTTATCTCTGTTATTCTGGGCGGCTTTGGCGGCGCAGATACAGCGGCGGCGGATGGCGACAAAGAAACCCGTCCGCATAAACGCGGCTCTGCGGAAGATGCAGCCTTCATTATGAAGAACGCGTCCAAGGTCATTATCGTGCCGGGCTACGGCCTAGCGGTGGCGCAGGCGCAGCATGCTATTCGCGAAATGGCAGATAGCTTGGAAGAAGAAGGCGTTGAAGTTGTCTACGCTATTCACCCTGTTGCGGGCCGTATGCCGGGCCATATGAATGTGCTGCTTGCTGAAGCCAATGTATCATATGACAAAGTGTTCGAGCTTGAAGATATCAATTCAGAATTTGCTAATGCGGATGTGGCTTTTGTGATTGGCGCCAATGACGTGACCAACCCTGCGGCGAAAACGGATCCGCAAAGCCCGATTTTTGGCATGCCGATATTGGATGTCGACAAGGCAGCCACCGTGCTGGTCGTCAAGCGCTCCATGAGTACAGGGTATGCTGGCATTGATAACGACCTTTTCTATGAAGATAAGACGATGATGCTTTTGTCTGACGCCAAGAAAATGGTCGAAGAAATAATTAAGTCGCTTTGATTGAACTTTGCCGCGAGGCATGCGTAATATAAGACGCCGCTCCTCTCTAGGAGAATTTTGGAGCGCGGCTTTTTTACGAGGAATTTTATGTCTGACGCTGCAAAAATAGGTTTCATCTGCGGCTCACTTCGCGTGGGCTCTATTAATCAACAGCTGATGAAAGCGCTTAAGAAACGAGTTAAAGCCGCGGGCGCGAAAACGACCGATATTGATCTCGGAAAATTTGATTTGCCGCTTTATCACGGGGACCTTAAGACGCCCGCCAATGTCAAAAAGCTCATCAATAAGATGAAAAGCTGCGACGGGATAATCATTGTCACGCCAGAATATAACGGCTGCCTGCCGCCAGTTCTAAAGAACGTGATTGATTGGACAAGCACTGTCAGTTCCGAACAGTTTCATGGCCCTTTTTATGGGCTTGCCTCTTGTTCGCCTGGCCCCATGAGCGGCATTATGTGTATGCGGCAGCTGAATTATATTCTCAATCGTGTCGGCGCAGATATCGTGCCGACTCAAGTCGGAACAGGTGATGCCGCTGATGCCTTTGACGCCAAAGGCAATCTCACCGCTGAGCCAGCGTCTTCACTGGCTGATAAAATGATTAATCAGCTTTTGACTCGGTGCGCGCGTCGGTCAAAATAGGTCCATGATCAAAACAAAAAAACCAAAAAAGCCCAAGAAGAAACTTCCGCGTCCAAAACTGACGCGGGCACAGATAGCAGATATATATCGCCATTTGCACAGTCTCGACCCAGCCCCGCGTACAGAGCTGAATTATTCTAATCCCTTTACACTTGTCGTCGCAGTTGCCCTATCCGCACAGTCGACGGATGTTGGCGTAAATAAAGCGACCAAGGGGTTGTTTGCTCTCGCCGATACACCGCAAAAAATGGTGGCGCTGGGCGAGGATAAAGTGCGTGATATGGTCAAGACGATTGGCCTTTATAAAACCAAAGCCAAAAATGTCATTAAGCTCTCTCAAATGCTCATTGATGATTTCGGCAGCGTTGTTCCGGGTAATCGTGATGAGCTTATTAAGCTGCCCGGTGTTGGCCGTAAAACAGCGAATGTTGTTTTAAACGAAGCTTTCGGTCAGCCGACCATGGCCGTGGATACCCATATTTTTCGCGTGGCCAACCGCACAGGCATGGCTCCGGGCAAAGACCCGCTGGAAGTTGAATTAAACCTACTGCGCGTGACGCCAGATGAGTTTGCGCTTCATGCCCATCATTGGCTTATCCTGCATGGGCGCTACACTTGTATCGCAAGAAAGCCGCGCTGCTTTAATTGCGCCGTAGTGGATATTTGCAAGTTTAAGGATAAGACGCCTGCGATTAAGTAATTAATTTAATCGTTTCGCTAAAGCTGACGCGAGCTTTTGCGCGCCTTTATTATCTCCCCCTTCGCCGTCGGCGTGGGCGAGATAAAGATAGGGTTCAATCATCTCAAGTTCTATGAGTTTCAAGGTGCCATCGCGCCCGCGTAGTAAGTCAACCCGCGCGTAAAGAGGCGTAAAATCAAGGGCGCCGAGCACCGCTTGTGCCGCATCGCGTTCGGCTTGGGTTGGCGCGTAACTTTCCTCCGTGCCGCCGTAAAGTGATTGTATACGGTAATCCCCTTTTTTGGCCCGTTTAATCAGGCCGTGAGAGAACTGGCCACCAAAATAAAGAAAGCTATACTCGCCCTCAGAGGTGACGCTGGGAAGAAAGGCTTGCACCATGGCCTCCGCGGGCGGGAGCGAATCTTTGGCAGGGAAGGGCTCGCCTTTGGTGTAAAGAACTTGTTTCCAAGCCCCGCCGCCGACTTGGGGCTTTATCACGATTTTATCGGTTGCCAGCGTATCAAAGGTTTTGGCAATGTCATTTTTGTTTACGCGCTCAAGCACAACCGTGCGGATGACAGGCGCGCCCGCGCGTTCAAGTTCATCTAGATAAGATTTACGCGCGTTCCACTTCACGCATTTATAATCATTCAAGACCTTGGTCACAGCCTCGGCCTTGGCGAGTTGCGACAAAAAAGCTTGCTCATTTCCTTCGAAATAGTCCCAGACAAACAGAGGAAGGACAGCGTCAAATTCGCCCGCGCGCTTGCCTATTTCGCGCCAGCGTACAAGCTGTGCGTCCATGCCCTGGGCGGCGAAGGCGGGCACAATTTTCCCCATTTGCTCATCGCGTTCGAAACTATCCTCGCGCTCATTTGTATGGCCGGGGAGCATATTATCAGAGGCGAGTATAGCGATTTTTTTCATGAGGCAATCCTAAAAGGCGTGAATGCTTGAAGCGACTTCGATAATGCGCTAGGCGGCATAAAACAAGGTTGAAATAGAGGCTGTAGTCATGACGCAAGCAATAGATGTATTAGGAATCGGTAATGCCATTATGGACGTAATTACGCCCGTGCCCGATGCCTTTTTGGCTCCAAATAACATTGCCAAAGGCGGTATGACGCTGATTGACGAAAATGCAGCGCTTGGCCTGCATAAAGCATTTCGTAAAGTCGGCAATGCACGCGAAGTGGCGGGCGGTTCTGCGGCTAATACTTTGGTTGGAATTGCGCAGCTTGGCATAAAGGCTGCTTATTTCGGTAAGGTTTCTGATGATGCGCTCGGCAAACGTTTCTCTAAAGGCATGCAGGATGCGGGCGTTGATTTTCAAACGCGGGCATCCAAAAACGGTGCGGCTACCGCGCGCTGCCTCATTGCCGTGACGCCAGATGGGGAACGCTCCATGAGTACATTTCTCGGCGCAAGCACGGGATTTGAAAAGCGCGACCTTGTCGACAAAATGATTAAATCGGCCAAAGTTATTTATCTCGAAGGCTATCTCTTTGATAGCGACGCCGCCAAAAAAGCCTTTACTCATGCCGCCGAAGTTGCAGCTAAAGCGGGTAATAAAGTTGCGCTGACACTCTCAGACAGTTTTTGCGTTGATCGACACCGCGCGAGCTTTAAGGAACTTGTGGAAAACCATGTGGATATCCTGTTCGCAAATGAAGCGGAAATTCTCTCGCTTTTCGAGACGGACCGTATCGACACGGCGCTAGACGCGCTCGCGAAGGCCAAGAAAGTGGCCTGTATTACGCGCTCTGAAAAAGGCTCGGTTATCCAAGATGCCGCGCGCCGCTATCATGTGCCGGCTGTGCCGCTCGAGAAATTTGGCGTATCTAAGCCTGTGGATACAACGGGGGCAGGGGATCAATATGCCGCCGGCGTTCTTGCGGGCCATGCGATGGGTTTGGGATGGCAAGATGCGGGGCATCTTGGTTCGCTTTGTGCCGCCGAGGTTATTTCCCACTACGGCGCGCGGCCAGAGCAATCGGTTCATGAGCTTGCAAAGGGACGTTAGTTAATTTCCTTAATCACCATAACGCATTTGTAATGAAAATGAGGCTTTCATTCAGCCTCTATTAAACTGGCTTTTGCTACGAACAGGCTTAGATTGCTCGAGAAATTCGGGCGAAACAGGATGTCTGTTATGAAAAAAGCTTTGTTAATCGCGGCGTCTATTGCCGTTTCATTTGGAAGTATTGCGGCGATTGCGCAAGTGCAGCCGCAGTACGGCCAAGCTCAGCAGCAGCCCCTTGCGGCCTTTACGTCGCCGCAAACTGTACCCGCTGATTTGGCGCGCGTGGATACGGCGCTTAATAATACGCTCAGCTTTTCGGGCCGGTTTGATCAATATGCGGCAGATGGCAGCGTCGAGGCGGGCCAAATATATCTGCAGCGCCCCGGCAAGATGCGCTTTGAATATGACGCGCCAAGTCCGCTCTTGATTGTCTCTGATGGCGTGACCATGACGCAGCAAGACCGCGCGCTTGAGACGTTTGACCGCGTACCATTGGCCTCGACGCCGCTCAATTTCTTCCTGCGCGAAAATGTTAATCTCGCGCGCGATACCGAAGTTGTCGCGCTGCAAAAACTGCCTAATGAATGGCGCGTTGCGGCGCGTGATGGCTCTGGCGAGATGGATGGCGTGATTACGATGATTTTTGACGCGCAGACTTTAGCGCTGAAAGAATGGATTATCACAGACGGCTTTGGCGGCAATACGCGCGTTATCCTGTCCAATCTGCGCTATAATGAACGCCTCGATCCACGCCTGTTTATCTTACGCGAGCAGCGCCGCGGCCGAAACAGATAAAACCTTTTAATCCATCGTCTGGGGGGCTATGTCTCCCGCATGGATATTAAAGTTGCTTCGTGGAATATCAATTCCGTTCGCCTTCGCATTGACCAAGTTATTCGGTTTTTGAAAGAAGAGCAGCCTGATGTACTCGGTTTGCAAGAAATCAAATGCCAGAACGAACAGTTTCCTTATGAGCCGTTTCGCGAGGCGGGCTACGAGTTCATCGAAGTTGCGGGCATGAAAGGCTATCACGGCGCAGCCACGGTCAGCAAACTGCCGATGGAGCGCCTGGCGACAAGCTTTTGTCCGCTGGAACATGCGCGGCACGTCTCAACTCGTATCATTGCGGGTGACCTTTCTAAGGGCGGGCAGGATTTTGAATTTCACAATTTTTATATCCCCGCAGGCGGAGATGAAGCCGATCCTGAAATCAATCCCAAGTTCAAACATAAGCTCGATTTTATCGAAAACATGCGCGCCTATTTTACTGAGCGTTTTGCGCGCGGCGATGACCAACAAATTCTTGTTGGGGATTTTAATATCGCCCCGCATGAAAATGATGTCTGGAACCATAAACAGCTTTTAAAAGTCGTCTCGCATACCCCTATGGAAGTGGCGCTTTTGAAAGTCTTGCAAGAGACCCATGATTTTACCGATACCGCGCGCCTGCATAGGGGCGATGAAGAGAAGATTTACAGTTGGTGGAGCTACCGTGCCAGAGATGTGTTTGCGAGCAACCGTGGCCGCCGCCTTGACCATATTTGGGTGAGTCCCGCGTTACACGATGCGGCAGAAAAAACGGGCCGCGAGGGGTATAAAGTGCATTTGGATTGCCGCGTTTGGACGAAGCCGAGTGACCATGCCCCGATTACCCAGATGTTATCTCTATAACGCCTGCGCCGCAGAAAGTGCGAAGAGGGCTTGCGCTTCGAAATAAAGCAAAAGTAAAATCGAAATGAGGGTCAGCGTCATAGCTGACCCTATTGTCTAAAGCTGGGCTAGCCAAGCTCGATGCGATAACCCCCCGGTTCTGTCATGAGAAGTGTTGCCGTGCCTTGAACGGGTTCGATTTTTTGGCGTAGGCGATAAACATGGGTCTCCAGCGTATGGGTAGTGACGCCGCTATTATAACCCCAAACTTCATGTAAAAGCTCATCTCGCCCAACAGGCTTGCCACCCGCGCGGTAAAGATATTTGAGGATATTGGTTTCTTTTTCTGTCAGGCGAATGTCGCGTGGCTGATTACCGTTCTCATCTTTCGGCGGGGTAAGCCTTTTAAAGGCTGGCGCAAATTCATAAGGCCCGACTTGAAAGACAGCGTCTTCGGATTGTTCAAAAGTTCTTAGATGCGCGCGCAAGCGTGCGAGTAGAACGGCGAACCGAAATGGTTTTGTAACATAATCATTCGCGCCGCTGTTGAGGCCCAAAACTTCATCCGCTTCCCCATCATTGCCCGTTAACATGATGATGGGCGTCGCAACGCCTTGCTTGCGCATAAGCTGGCAGGCTTCCGTCCCGAGCATGTCTGGCAAATCAACATCGAGTAAAATTAAATCAAAATTTGTGGCTATCGCGGCTTTTATGCCGTCAGTCGCATTGTCCACGTCAACTGTTTCAAACTCATCATAGAGCGCAAACTGCGCAACAAGCTCCTCGCGAAGCGGATTATCATCATCAACCAAAAGAAGGCGTTTTTTAACGGCCATAATATATCTCTTTCTCTCGTTAAGTTGCCGCGTCATAGCGAAGGCGTGTGTGATAACCTAATCGCAACTTGCGCACAGTGTAACACAAAAATGTGTCACATCTTAGAAAAAAGCGCTAAAGAAGGCCATGGATATCGTCATTTCATGCCTTCATAAAACGCTTCGGTGTAATGAGTTTAGTTTAAATATACGTATTGGCAAGTCTGGGTTTATTGACGGCGAGCAAGGGCGTGAGGGAGATGCGAAGACGCCTTTGGGGGAATATACACTGCGCTGGGGATTTTACCGCGCCGACCGTTTAACGCCGCCGCGTTCAAAACTGATATTTCGCGCCCTGCAAGAAGATGACGGCTGGTGCGATGCGCAGGGTCATCCCGCTTACAATAGGTTTATAAAATTACCTGATGCGGCCAGTCATGAAAAACTCTGGCGTGAAGATGGGGCTTATGATGTGGTTTTGGTGATGAGCCATAACGACAGCCCGCCTGTCTCAGGGCTCGGTAGCGCTGTGTTCATCCATGTGGCCCAATTTGATGATCGCGAAACACTGGGCTGCGTCGCGCTTGCACCGGAAGATATGGTGAAGTTATTGCCGAAGCTATACGCGGGGCAGAGGGTGATTATTCAGCAATAGTTACTTTGAAGAATTGCGGACGCCAAACAGTGCGCTACCAACGCGCACGCTTGTTGCGCCAAGTTCAACGGCCGTTTCAAAATCGCGGCTCATGCCCATCGATAATTTTTCAATGCCGTTATCGCGCGCAAGATTGCGAAGGAACCAAAAATGCGGGGAGGCGGCTTCGTCTGCTGGCGGAATACACATGAGGCCTTCGGGCTCTAGGCTGTAACCCTCGCGCATGATCTTTAGGAAAGCCGGCAAATCCGCAGGTAGCACGCCTGACTTCTGCTCTTCTTCGCCCGTGTTAACTTGCACATAAAGGCGCGGCATGGCGCGGCTTGTTGCCTCGCAGGCTTTTACAAGGGCTTTGAGTAATTTCTCGCGGTCCACCGTTTCAATCACGTCAAAAAGCTTTACCGCGTCTTGGACTTTATTGGTTTGCAGCGGGCCGATGAGATGCAATGTCAGGCCCGCGCGCTGGCTGGCAAAAGTTTCGCCCCAACGGGCCGCCGCTTCTTGCACGCGGTTCTCGCCAAAGGTTTTTTGCCCGGCTTCAAGCATAGCTTTAATACGCGCGTCAGGCTGAACTTTGGACACGGCGATAAGGCTAATTTCGCCGCTGCGGTTTGCGCGCTTGGCGGCATCCTTAATCGCGGCTAGGGTCTGGCTGCGCCGCTCGGGAATAGGTAAATCGGGCTTTTTTTGGTTGGGATCGCTCATGCACACGCTCTATCAAGATTGGATGAAGGATGAAAGTGCCGTTCTCCGGACGGCGGGCGCAATCGGTGTTGAGCGCGGGCCGAATTGCCGGCTCAGCCCACTCGCCTTAATGACGGACCCCAGCGTGCATCAAGATGTTCTGGCGGCGGCTCGGTCCATGCCCAAAGGCGCGGCGATACTCTATCGTCATTTTGGCACGGATGACCGGCAAGAGATGGCCGCAAAATTACGGCAGATTACCTTCGCGCGCGGTCAGCAACTTCTCATCGGCAATGATCCAGAGCTGGCGATAAATTGCGGGGCGGATGGTGTGCATTTCACGCGCGACGCCGCGCTCACCGCGCCGATGTTATGGCGTGCGCGCTGCCCTGATTGGCTGATTTCTATGGCGGGGATAAAGGAAAACGCGCCTGATGGCGTGTCCGGAGAAGGGGACTATATTGATTATGGGGGCGATCTCTCCGTGCTTGATGGATTAATGGTCAGCCCAATCTTTGCAAGTGACAGCCCAAGCGCAGGACAGCCGATTGGTGTGAAGCGCTTGCTGTCTATCGCAGCAGTTCTAGGCGCGCCGATTTATGCGCTCGGCGGGGTGAATGAGATGACGGCAGAGGCGTTAGAAGGGTGCGGATTGAGCGGCGTTGCAGGACGGTTCAGCGCTCTTTGTCGCTAGGCGTTATCAAACAACTCCGCGAGCTTTTCTGTCATGGCGCCGCCGAGCTGCTCGACATCCATGATGGTGACGGCGCGTTTATACCAGCGCGTGACGTCATGGCCGATGCCGATCGCGACAAGCTCTACGGATGAGCGGTTCTCAATCTTGTCGATGACCATGCGCAGGTGACCTTCAAGCATGCCTGATTTATTCTGGCTTTGCGTGGCGTCGTCTACGGGCGCGCCGTCTGAAATGACCATCATAATGCGCCGCTGCTCGGGGCGGCTCATCAGGCGGCGATAGGCCCATTCCAGCGCTTCGCCGTCAATGTTTTCCTTGAGCAGGCCTTCGCGCATCATCAGGCCGAGGTTACGCTTGGCGCGCCGCCACGGCATATCGGCCGATTTATAGATGATATGGCGAATGTCATTCAGTCGCCCCGGCGAGGAGGGTTTACCGTCGGCCAGCCAGTCTTGGAAACTGCGCCCGCCTTTCCATGCTTTGGTCGTAAAGCCGAGAATTTCCGCCTTCACCCCGCAGCGCTCCAGCGTGCGCGCCATAATATCGGCGCAGACAGCGGCCACCATAATCGGCCGCCCGCGCATAGAGCCTGAATTATCAATCAATATGGTCACGACGGTATCGCGGAAATCGGTTTCTTTTTCTTCTTTGAATGTCAGGGCCGACATAGGATCGATAATCACCCGCGTCAGCCGCGCCGTATCTAGCATGCCTTCCTCAAGATCAAAGGTCCATGAGCGCTGCTGCTGCGCGAGGAGGCGGCGCTGGAGGCGGTTGGCGAGCCGCGCAATCACAGAGCTCAGCCCTTTCATATGGCCGTCAAGATAACCGCGCAGGCGGTCTAGCTCTTCTGCCTCGCAGAGCTCCTCGGCCTTAATCACCTCATCATGCGTTGTGGTATAGGCGTTATAGGCAGGCGGCATATTGGGCAGATTATCGCGCCGCGGCGTTTGATTGGGAACCTGATCATCACTGTCTTGTTCGCCGTCAATGTTTTCGGCGTCGACCATATCTTGCGGCTCGGAGCTGTCATCTTCCTGCGCGTCGGCGTCGGAAACTTCGGTTTGTCCGGGCTGATCATCCTGCTCTTGATCATCGGGCTGATCGTTCTGATCTTCGTTCTCGCTGCTGTCTTGCTCTTCGTCGTCATCGCCTTCTTCGGGATCAGATAGCTCATCGGTCATTTCAAAATCGCGCAAGATGTCTTGGACAGTCTCGCTGTATTTTTCCTGATCGTGAATAAGCCCCTTTAGCGCTTTCAGCTTTGTGTCCGCCGTCGTCATTATCGTCTCGCGCCATGTATTCATCAAGCCGCCGCAGCTTTCAGGCAGCTTTCGTCCGGTCAGAACCTCGCGCGCATAAAGACCCATGGCGTCAGGCAAAGTCGTGTCGTCTTTGGGCAGGTCTTCTGAGTTAAATTTGCGGCGCACCGCTTTGTGGTCGAGCGCCGCGTCCAGATTATCGCGAATGCCCGCAAGATGTTCTCCGCCCACGGCTTCAATACGGGCTTGTTCTAACGCTTCAAAAATCGCGCGCGCTGGGCCAGCGCTAGGCTGATTTTTCGCGTGAATATCCCCATCATGCAAAGCCAGCCGCAGCGCGAGGCCGTCCGCTTCGCCGCGCGCTTTGGCAATGAGCTCAGGCTTGGGTGCAGGCGGTAGGCTTGGCAGCATGACCTGTTCACGCACAATCCCTGCCACATCGCCGCCAAAGCTAATCTCAAGTTCAGGCTCTCGCGCAATCGCCTTTGTGGCGGCGGCGAGGCTGCGTTTGAAACTATCTATTGGGGTTTGGCCCGTCATTGCTTTAAACTTTGCCTCCGTCGGCGTTGAAGCCAGCCGTCCTTTTAATTTGGTCGTCAGGCTGCTGAGATAGTCATGCTCAACCACTAAGCCACCATTACGCTCGCTGCACTTTCCGGCAATTCCGTTCCAAAGGCGCGTTGATAGAACTCACTAATAACAGGCCGCTCTAGCTCATCGCATTTATTGAGGAATGTGAGCCTAAAGGCATGGGCGATATTATCATCAAAGATGCGCGCGTTCTCGGCCCAGTTCATGACTGTGCGCGGGGACATAACGGTTGAGATATCGCCGCCCATAAAGGCGCTGCGCGTCATATCGGCCACGCGCACCATAGAGGCGAGAACTTTCTTGCCCGCTTCATTGTCATAGCTCGGAGATTTTGCGAGCACGATGGCTTCTTCTTCGGCGTGGGAGAGATA
>CAZFWZ010000081.1:0-4802 GCA_964522765.1 uncultured Caulobacterales bacterium
CATTCGCGAAGTGCAAAAGCAAACGTCAGACATCCAAATTCCTGACCCGCCGCCCGTGCCAAAACCTGACCCAGAACCCGTACCAGAACCCGCCCCGATTATTCCGCCGCGCAGCACAAACCAAGGCGTTGAGTTTTCCATACTGGGCCTCGCGACCACGCGCAAAGAAGTCGTCATTGTCGTCGACATGTCGGGTTCCATGAGGTCGCATACGAGCAATGTGTCCCAAGCCCTGAACGAAATTTTAGATGTGATGAAGCCAGATAACCGCTTCGCCATTCTTGGGTATCGCGGCGGGCCAACCTATGACAGCTTCCCAAGCGGCGGGTCTTTCGTCGCCGCAACGTCGGCCACGATTTCGCAAGCCCGCAATTTTGTCTCTGATATGTCGCGGCGCTTTGGCGGCGGTACGCCCACCCAAAACGCTATGGTGCGCGCGCTTAATATGCGGCCCGAAGCCGTCATCCTTATATCTGATGGCGCGCCCGATGACGGATCGCCCGGCGAGATTATTGGGAATATCACAAACCGAAATCGAGGCCGCGCTGAAATACATACCGTGGCTATTGGGGATTACACATCCGATAAAAACTTAACGCTTTTTCTGCAAGGATTAGCCAATCGCAACCGCGGTGATTTCGTCGGGAGGGCTCGTTAATGAAGCGCCGCGCCCGCAATATCGAAGTCTTTTCAATGTCAGCGATTGACCTTTTCGCCGCGGCGATGGGAGCCTTTGCCCTGCTCGCGATTATTTTGCTGCCTTATTATCAGAACGAAATTCGCGAGAACACGCCCGAAAATGCAATTTCTGATTTGCTCCGCGCTGCCGAAGACAGCCAGATTGAAACTGTAGAAAAAAAGAAAGCCCTAGAAGCCAAGGTCTCGGCCAAGGCGCAAAATGTATCTGATGTTAAATCAGACGAGACACGCTTACTCGCCGCGCTGCGCGCCGCAGAAGCCGCGCTGAAAGAAAAACAAGCGGCGGCCATTCCCAAAGCCGTCCCTATTCCTGAACCCGCACCCGTTGATCCACGCCCTGCCCCGACGCCCGAAAAAGCCACTGTTTCTTTTCGGTTCCTTGGCATGAAAACCGCCAAAGATGACGTCGTGATTGCCCTTGATATGAACCGCTGCCTTGGCGGGCATGAAGAGTCGGTCAAGCGCGCGACGTCTCGTATTATCCAATCCCTTCAGGATAATCACGCCCTGCAGATTGTCGGCTTTCAGCAAACAGATAGCGGTCCGCGCACGCGGATATGGCCCACTAGCGGGCAATTACAACGGGTGACGCCAAGCAGTCAGCAGCGCGCGATTGATTTTGCGGGCGGGTTGACGCGTAGCTTTGGCGGGTCGGCCTCTATGCTCGATGCGTTTAAGAAAATGCTCAACGGGCCCGGCCAAGCCATATTTCTTGTCAGTGATGGCCTACCCAACCCAAAAGCAAACAATGGCCTTTCGCCCTCGCGTCTTGCGGGCGAAATTACCCGCATGAACGCAGGGCGCAAAGAAATCCACACGGTCGTCGTCGGTAATTATTTTGATTATGACGGCACAGTCGAATTTATGGAAAGCATCTCTCGCGCAAACCGAGGTCAGTTTATGGCCCTCGCCTCTGCAAGCAGCGGTATTTGCGATTAAACGAAATGACGCTAAGGAAAGATTATGAATAAGAACGCACGCCTCATCCGCCGCCTATTTGTTTATATGGTCGCCATTATTGCTGCCATTGTCGTCATTGGCATTATTCGGTTCACTTTCTCGCCAATGCTGCAAGAAATCCTGCTTGATGCCGACGCAAGCTTTTGGCCCTTCACCGTACAAAACGTGATGTGGGTCTCGCTATTCTTTGGCTTTGGTGAATTATTTTTGCGCTGGTCGGCCGCGACTGACGAGGAAAGCCAGCTGCGCCGCGGATATCTCCCCACTCAAGGCGAAACCTTAAGTGATGATGTTTTGTTTCGTATCAAAGACGGCATCACCCAGCGTAAATTTGGCCGCGCGGCGTTTCTCCCTCGCATGATTATGCGTACGATTGATCAATTCTCAATCTCTCGCAAGGAAGAGCAAGCTATATCAGTTCTCAACTCCTCGCTTGAGCTCTATATGCACGAAATTGATTTGCGTTATTCCATGTTGCGGTATCTGACATGGCTCATTCCGTCCCTTGGGTTTATCGGAACTGTGATGGGGATTATGTTTGCCCTTCAATATGCAGGTGTGCCCGCCAACGCCGAAGCAGAAGACTTCCTTTATCAAGTGACCTCGCGCCTTGGCGTGGCGTTTACAACAACCCTTGTCGCCCTTGTGATGAGCGCCGTATTGGTCCTTATGCAATCACTTGTGCAGGCCAAAGAGGAACGCGCACTCAACGAAGCGGGGCAATATTGTTTGGATCACCTCATCTTGCGTCTTAGCGGAAATACGGGCGCGCAAGTGAGCGGACATAAATCATGAATGGCCAAGGATCAAATGATGAGTGGAAATCACCTGCCGAGCGGGAAGGCTTTGTCCTGCGCGAAGAACGCGCGCCGCTCGGGCGCTGGTTCGTCGGCATTATCATTTTGGGCCTCGTCATTGCGGGCGCGCTTTGGCTAGCCTCCAAAGTCGTTGTACCGCGCGACATCTCCTCCCGGCCGCAGCAATCCCAAACCGAGGAACCAAAAGCGCCAAAAATCGGCGCGGATGATGCGGCGTGGGTACGCGCGCTGGAAAAGGATACTCTCGAAGGCTACCGTGAATATCTGGAAAGCTTCCCAGAGGGTAAACACTCTGATGCCGCGCAGGCCGAAATTGATGCCTATGATAACCGCGATTGGGCGACGGCAGAAGGCCGCAACACAATTGCAGGATATGAGGATTACCTTGCTGCTTGGGAGCCGCATGACGGGCAATATGTATCCAAAGCGCGTGAACGCATTACTGAAATGAAAGCTGCCGCAGAAGCCGCGCGCAAGGATGCAGCGGAGCGCGCAGAAGCGGCCCGCCGAGAGGCCGCCGAACGCGCCCTGCGCGAAGCCCGTGACTGGCAAACAGCCGCCCAGACCAATACAGTGCAGAGCTATCAGGAATATCTTAGCCAACATCCCGGCGGTCCGAACGCGCCCGAGGCGCAGACCCGCATTGACCGTATGCAAGCTAGCGCCGCCGAGACAGCCGCTTGGAACGCCGCCAAATCCGCTAACACAGCGGGCGCCTATCAATCATATCTCTCAAGCTATCCTCAAGGGAGCTACGCGGCTCAAGCGATTGCAGCTATAGAAGCGCTACGCCCCTCACCGGGCCGCACGTTCCGCGACTGCGTGGGATGTCCTGACATGGTAAGCTTGCCAACAGGCACGGCATCTCTTGGCGCGGCTGATAACGAAACGGACGCCCGCCCCAATGAAAAACCCCAGCGACCTGTGACCTTTGCGAATTTATTCGCTATCAGCGTTACAGAAGTGACATTTGCGCAATATGACGCCTGTATCGCGGCTGGCGGCTGCTCTGGACGACCCAATGACAATGGATGGGGCCGCGGGAGCCGCCCTGTCATTAATGTATCTTGGGATGATGCCCAGAAATACACCGCATGGCTGTCGTCCAAATCTGGCCATAGCTATAGCCTGCCGACAGAGGCGCAGTGGGAATACGCAGCACGCGCAGGCGACAGTAATGCGCTGCTTGGCGGCTCACCCGCGGCCATATGCGCTTTTGCCAATGGCGCGGGTGCAGAGAGCGGTCTTAAATGGGCCAACGCCGCCTGTTCTGATCCCGTTGCGGACCGCACCATGCCGGCAGGGCGTCTCGGCGCGAATAAGTTCGGCGTGAAAGACGCCATTGGCAATGTCGCAGAATGGACGCAAGACTGTAATACGCTGAATTTACGCGACGCCCCAACAGACGGCAGCGCAGATAGCCGCGGTTCCTGTAATCAACGCGTCGTACGCGGCGGGTCATGGTTCTCTGGCCCCGCAGACATGCGTTATGCGTCCCGCCTTATGCAGCGCCGCGGTGATAGCAATGACTTCACAGGCTTCCGAGTGGTTAGAAAAGTAGGCGGTTAGCGTAATTTACGAGGGTGATAGTGTTCATGGCACGCTCATCTAGACTATGCTATGACGAGGTCATGATAAAACAGTTTTTGCTATCGATGGTACTCTCAAGCGGCTTTGCCGCCAGCTTGGCCGTGCCTGCCTTTGCGCAGGACAACCCCAACACAACCCAGACGGATCAATCTGAGGAGGACTGGCGTAAGTCCAAGAAGAAAACAACGACTGACGATCCGTGGGACGGCTTTAAAAATACAAATGGCTGGGGCCAAGGCACACAGCGCTCTCTATCACCTGTCGATACATTGCCCGAAGACTCGCGCAGGTTTTTGATGAAGGAACGCGCACAGCGTATGGCTGAAGCCGGCATTGGCGAACCTGTTGATACAAGTTTTGAACCCTCCGACGCAGCCAAATCCGACCCCTCACTTGAGTCAGATGAAAAAGCTGCGTGGACTGAGATGATGAAAGATATTGGCGGTAGCGGCACGCCAACGCAAGGAGACCCAAGCGGCGATCCCAATGCGGACCCAAGCCAAGGCAGTAACGCGCCCCAAATTCCAACCCAAGTCGGTGAAACTGGCAGCTCTGCGGGGTCTTCAGGCGCAGCAACATCATCTGTTATGCGCGGCGGCTCTTCAGCCTCCGTATCTGATATACTTTCGCAGCTTAAAGGCGGCGGCGCAGCGCCGGCGGGACAAGCGCTGGGTCAACAGGGTCAGGCCCAACAAGGCCAAAGCCAATCCTCTCAAGGACAGGCGCAGGCTCAAA
>CAZFWZ010000081.1:4902-11383 GCA_964522765.1 uncultured Caulobacterales bacterium
GGCTCAAAATGCAGCTCAAGGGCAATTACAACAGTCCGGCGACGCGCAATCAAATGCTGACGCTCAGGCTCAAGCTCAAGCCGCAGCTGATGCCGCGGCGACTCGCACGCCCGAAGCTATTAGCCCGCTAGACCGTCTTAAGCAGGTCCGCCAAGACCGCGACTCTAATGGCGCGCGGTCAAGTGCCTCAGATTATCTCAATCGCGGCAATTAACTGCTGACGAAGCTCGTCTTACCGGTATCGGGCTAAGTCTAAAATTTAACTACTCTCATGCTTAAAAAAAGGCGTAGAAAATGTGTTGCCTTGACACAGAAAATATATGGCTAAAATTTCCCTTTACCCACTGTTAATCCTGTTTGCTAAGAGCTGATTCATACATGTCTTAAATAGATAATTTGTTAACTATACTTCTTTGAAATTGGGTCAAAACGAACCAATGCGTCCCGTTTTGGCACGCCCCTCATACCACAAAAATCGACTCCGCGTTTACGAGATGTAAGGGCAATTGCGCTAGTAAGACGCAACGCATGAATGGGAAGTTTGATGACAAATTCAAATGATAATAAAACGTCAGCGGCAAAGATGCCGCAAAAAAAGACGGACGACACGTCAAAACGTGCACCGGTTGAGACGCGCCGTGTCGAGCGGTTAGATGCCTTTATTGCCAGAGTAGGTGCGTCCGTTAATCCAATTCAGAAAGAACGCAGAGGTCGCCGTAAAAAACTTACCGATATTAAAGTCCCTCAGCAACAAATTAGCGCTAATGCCATGCGCTTAGGTCTTCGCGCAGTTGACGTTATTTTCGTAACCACCATTATTATGCTGTCCGTTTGGAATGCCTATATCGGGACCAATAATCGCGGGGTCATAGCCCCTATAGCGGCAGGATTGCTTGGCGCGGCGATGTTTATCTTTATGTTATTCTCTCTCAAAGCCCACCGCTTTGCACCGTCAGAAACATATGGTCATCACATGAAAAAAGTGGCGACAGCGTCAGCTGCGGCTTTAGGCCTATGGCTGACTGTTGCCTTGATGACGCGTCCCGATACCTTCCAGCCTTATGCCCTCGCAACAGCGGGGTTGATTGCGACAGTGGCTCTACTGACGCTGCATACCTCTTATCACCTTCGCATCAAAGCCCTCCATAAACGCAGTGCCTTGACCCCCAATATCGTCATGATTGGCGCAACAGAGTCCGCACGTCGCCTCATTGAAGCCAATGCCAAAACGCATGAGCTGAATATACTCGCTATCTTTGATGAACGTATTTCGCGCGCGCCCTTAAATATTCACGGTGTACCTATTATTGGTAAAATCGAAGACATGCTGGCGTGGGATCAATTGCCATACATCAACCGCATTGTCGTAACATTACCAAGCATGGCCGCAGAACGAAAACAAAAATTCCTAGAACAAATCCGTCTTGTACCCAATGGTATTGCGTTTCTTGTCGATGAATTTGAAAACTTAAATCATGTCCAGCAGCGCCTAAGCGAGATTGCAGATGTTTCCCTACGCGACGTCACTGGTAAGCCCAGAAGCGCGCGTCATGTCGTCATCAAACGCGTTACAGATATAGTTATATCCTCTACTGCGCTTATTTGCGGCGCGCCTTTCCTCGCCTTGATTGCCATTGCAATTAAGCTAGACAGTAAAGGCCCTGTTTTCTTTAAGCAGGAACGCCACGGTTTTAATAACCGCGTCTTTGAAGTCTATAAGTTTCGGTCGATGAAAACCGAAATGGAGGACAAGCTCGCGGCACGTCAAGTTAGTAAGGATGACAACCGCGTGACAAAGCTCGGTAATATAATCCGCAAAACAAGTATCGATGAGCTACCGCAACTCATTAATGTGCTGTCAGGCGATATGTCACTTGTTGGCCCTCGCCCGCATGCCGTCGGTATGCGTACAGACGGAAGAGAGAGCATCGATCTTGTGGCTGAATATGCGCACCGTCACCGCGTTAAACCCGGTATGACAGGTTGGGCCCAAATAAACGGTTCACGCGGAGCCTTACAGACCCAAGCCGATATCGCTCGCCGTGTTCAGCTTGATGTAGAATATATTGAGCGCAGCGGTTTCTTCTTTGACTTAATGATTATGCTCAAGACGGTTCCTTGCCTTCTCGGCGATAGCGAGACTATTCGATAGTGCGCTCGCCCTTTGACATAATTCAGCCAAGAGCGGCCTCATGTTAGGCCGCTCCGCACTGGCTTATATACCGGTTAATCTCGCCAGCGTGATTTACAGCTTTGGCGGGCTTGCCATATTAACGCGCCTGCTAGAGCCAGAAGAATATGGCCGTTACGCCATTGCGCTTATCACCATGCTAGCCGTGCATATGGGGCTATTTACCTGGCTCGAAGCCGCCATGGCCCGTTATCAAGCCCGCGCCGAAAAAGAGAATGACGTCAATTCTCACCTTAAAACCATCTATAGCTATGCCTTTATAACCGCTATTTGTGGCTGGGCGGCGGCTATGATTGTTTTGACCGCCTTGCCCGTGGAAACAGCGCTTAAGACCCTTATAATGTTTGCCATAAGTTCAACCTGCCTTCAGCTATTCCTGAACCTTGGCAATGAAGCCCATAAGGCGGCACACCGCATTAAGCGTTATAGTGCCAATTACTCGAGCCACCTTATGTTGAGCTTCATTATAGGTATTATACTTATTCTGACGACGCCACTGCGGGAAATTGGTCCAATTGCGGGTATTCTCATCGCGTCCATCTTAGTGCTCTTCATAGATATTCCCTTCATACGCAAACAAATGCACGGGGGCGAGATACAGAAGGCGAGGCTACAAAAATATTTTAAATATGGGATGCCAATCTCAATTTCTCTTCTGCTAACGTATACGCTGGCCTCTGGTGATATGTATATTATCAACGCAATAATGGGCGAAGCCAAAGCCGGTGAGTATTCAGCGGGCTATAATTTCGCCAACCGTTCACTCGATATTCTGTTTATTTGGCTTGGTATGGCGGCGACACCTATGGCGGTTACAGCTCTTGAGAAAGATGGACTGGAAACATCAAAAGAAATTATGAAAAATTACGGCGCGTTGCTATTATTCGTCGCCCTTCCCGCTGCCACAGGTATGGCGCTTGTCGCCTCCAACGTCGGCTTCATCATTGGTGAAAACGTGCGTGAAGGCGCCGTTAAAATTATGCCGTTGATTGCCTTTGCAGCCGTGCTGAACGGAATGATTAGCTATTACGCCAACCGCGCCTTCATGCTCTCTGGCAAGACGAGTATGTTTGTCTGGGCCATGGTGCCACCTGTTATTTTAAATATTGGGCTCAATATTTGGCTAATTCCGATACGTGGCTTAATGGGCGCAGTTATCGCTACGGTCGCGGCTTACGCAGTCGGTCTTGTTATCGCCATGGTGATAGGACGCCGCTACTACCCCCTTCCCGTACCCGTGCGCGCTTTCTTTGAAGTTAGCGGCGCCTGTGCTGTCATGGCACTCGTTGTTTTGGCCCTGCCGATTCCTGCGGATATGCTAGATTTCTTCGCGCTCGTTATCAAAGCCGCCGTAGGCGCGAGCGTCTACATGTTTGTTGCCTTTGTCTTTAATGTTGCAGGATGCAGAAAAATTATCGCCGGTCTTGTTGAAAAACTGCGCGAGAGCCGCTCGCAACGACCGTCTTCAGAATTAGTCGAGGCCGCAGAATGAGCACGATTCCTTTAACCACTATTCGCTCGAAGAGCCGCAAGAGACCGGCGCTGTCAGTACTAATTCCCTTTTATCGCGACAACCCATCTGCGCTTTTATCAGAGCTTTTGGCGCAGGCTGAAAAACTGCGCGGTGTCGAAATTTTGATTTATGATGACGGTACGCTCGACCCTCAAATATGCGCAATATTAGCCGCGCAGATCAAAGAGGCGAGCAGTCCTGTGACCTTACTCATTGCGGAACAAAACATGGGCCGCGCAAGCGCGAGAAACACGCTGCAAGAAAAAGCCCGCGGCGAATGGGTCCTCTTTTTAGACGCGGATATGCGCCCCGGATCAGAGCAGTTTTTATCTAACTATATGGACCTGATTGAGGCCGATGCGGGCGACATCATATTTGGCGGCTTTACTGTCCCCGAAACAGCTACGCGTTCGGAGGAGCTTCACCGCGCTTTGTCAGCAGTCTCAGATTGCCTAGCCTTATCAGAGCGCCAAGCTGCGGGTCCGCAATATGTCGCCACATCAAATCTGTGCGTACGTAAAGCCGTACTTTTAGCTGAACCCTTCGATAGCGGCTTTGTCGGTTGGGGATGGGAAGATAGCGAATGGGCCGCACGCGTGGCGCAACGTTATACGCTTCTTCATGCCGAGAATACGGCACTACATTTGGGGCTAGAGTCCGATGATATATTACTCAAACGCTTCAAAGAAAGCGCTCATAACTATAAACGCTTTACGTCTTTACACCCTGATCTGGCACAAACGCTTACGCTCTTTCGCTTGACGCAGAAACTTCGTAAATTCCCGCTTCACCGTATGTGCCGTCCGCTCATGCGCGGCGCGGTGAAGTTTTACTTATTGCCTATAAACATGCGTGTACTCGCTTTAAAAATGTGGCGCGCTAGCTGGTATGCGGAAGTTTAGCCATGGCATATAATAGCTATTTAGCTGACACACCAATTTACGAACCGTCAAAGTCCGTGAGAAAACGTATTACCCGCAGGCTGGTAAACGCGCAAGCGCGGCGCATGGTTCGTTTTAATCTTGAACGCCCTATAATTAGTTTCACTTTTGATGATTGTCCCAAATCTGCCATTGATAACGGCGTGACTAAGCTGGAGCTCGAGGGCTGGAAAAGCACAATTTATATCGCCTCTGGCCTATTTGGCATAACGAACCACCTTGGGCTGCATATGAATGAAGCAGACGTTTTAGCGGCCTACAAAGCGGGCCACGAAATTGGCGCTCATACCTATTCACATTGTGACCTCTCAGAAATGAGCACTGAAGATGCCGCAGCTGACATGAATAAAAATCGGCAAACATTTCGGAAGGCAGGCCTACCGCCTTGCCCGACATTTGCCTATCCCTATGGACAAACCACCGCAACCACAAAGAAATATTTATCTCAACAATTTCAGGGGATGCGAGGCATTACGTCTGGCGTGATGCAAGGAAAAGTTGACCTTAACCAAATTAATTCCTGCCCTCTATTCGCCGGCGCGCCGGTTAAAAAGCTCATAAAACAAGTCAACAGCTTACCGCTCAATAGCTGGACGACGATATTTACACACGATATTCGGGATAATCCGAGTAAATGGGGCTGTACGCCTTCGGATATGAACGCCGTCATTGCGGCGGTAAAAGACAGTGGTGCCGAGGTGCTGACTGTTGCGGGCGCTATTACAAAAATCAAAGCGAGTGCATCATGACAGATAAAAACCCAGCTTACCCAAAAGACATTTCAATCATTGTTCCGACTTACAAACGGCCAAAGGACATTGTTCGCGCGCTTAAAAGCGTCGTTGTGCAGGATACAAAAGATTATAGCTTCGAAATCGTTGTCGCCGATAATGATCCAGCCGCCAGTGCCCATGACGCCGTCCATATCATGATAGACGCTTACGCCAACGTTGATTTGATTTATATCCACGTGCCAGAACCAGGCGTTTCTAATGCACGCAATGGAGCCCTTGCGAAAGCGAGTGGACGTTATCTCATCTTCCTAGACGACGATATGGAAGCCGAGCCTGATTGGGCCTATGAGCTTATGAGAGGAGCGGAGCGCTTTGACAGCGCCATAGTCTTTGGACCCGTCGAAGCCGTCATGCCAGAAGGTAACAATCCACAGTATCCGTATATGCAGCCGATTTTCTCGCGCACTGGCGATTTTCCGGAGGGCCATATAGATAAGACATTTGGCACAGGCGGCTGCCTCATTGACTTGGGCCGCTGCGCCCTGCCAACGCCCCCTTTTGATCCTGCGCTGAACGAGACTGGCGGCGAAGATGACGCCATGTTTGCCTATTTAATTGACCAAGGCGCGACCATAGGGTGGACGCACTCAGCCATTGCGGTTGAGCATATACCGACCCATCGCAGCACACCGTCCTATGTCTGGAAGCGCAACTTCGCCTTTGGCCAAGGACCCGCAAAATCAGCCTCTGACTTAGGTCTCAAGGGCATTCCAGAAGTTATAAAATGGATGGGTGTCGGCGCGCTCCAATGTGTATTTTACGGAGCGCAATACGTTATGCGCCGTGTTCTGGGCCGCCCGGACTCAATCAAATCATATGCCCGTCTTTCGCAAGGCTTTGGCAAAGTGTTCTGGCATAACGGCTTTAGTCCAAGACTATATGGCGTGAGTTCACCAACTCCAGAACCGTCTATTGATCAACCTAACAACAGCGCAGCTGCTGCATAAACTTCTACATTTCAAAACCGTATGCGTGCAGTTGAGTTAGACGCTTCGAGAGCTCACGCAAGCCGAGAATTGGCTCTTGCAGGGCCTTCGTTAAT
>CAZFWZ010000082.1:0-11007 GCA_964522765.1 uncultured Caulobacterales bacterium
TTTGGTCCTGTTAGTCGCCTTGCGAAACATTTTACTCATACGGTCTCCGGCAAGGGGGCTGACCCCGCGGACGTTCGCTTTTCTGCGCAACTCACCTCTTTGCTGCGCCCTTGATGGCGAGCGGCGCTTTCGCCTGTCTAGAAGAGGGCTCATGTTTAAGCCGCAATCAAAACCTATACTCTCGCAAACACAAAAAAGCGCCCCGCGAGGGACGCTCTTTATTCAATAATTTCGCGAGGGCTTAAGCTTTAACTGTGTGCGGCGCGCTGGCGTTTTTCTTGGCGGTTTCGACCAAAGCCGCAAATGCGTCTGGCTCATTGCCGGCCATGTCGGCCAAAATTTTACGGTCAATTGTGATGCCGGCTTTGTTAAGCCCGTCCATGAAACGGCCATATGTCATGCCGTGCTCACGCGCAGCTGCGTTGATACGCTGAATCCAAAGGGCGCGGAACTGGCGCTTTTTAAGCTTACGGCCAATATAGGCATATTGACCCGCTTTTTCGACCGCCTGATTGGCGATACGGAATGTATTTTTACGGCGGCCGCGGTAACCCGAGGCGGCGTCTGTAATTTTCTTGTGGCGGGCGTGTTTCGTAACGCCGCGTTTTACGCGTGACATAGTCTACTCCAAAATTAGATATATAAGTGAGCGAGGCTCAGATTAGCCATTGGGCATGAATGATTTTTTGATGCGCTTTGCGTCGCAATCCTTAAGCACAGTTGTGCCGCGCAGCTTACGAATTTGATCGTTTGTACGCTTAATCATTCCGTGGCGTTTACCCGCTTGGCCGGCTTTCACCTTGCCTTTAGAGGTAATTTTGAAGCGCTTTTTTGCGCCAGACTTGGTCTTCATTTTTGGCATTTCGGTCTCCTAATAATGGGCTTTGAAGTGAAGAACTTCATTGCCAGCCTTTTGAGCGGACAGGCATGCCTTTCGCCTGCATCGCTGCATTCCCCTTACGGGAAATGGGCTTATAGCGCGCAAAGCCGTGATTGCAAGAGCGTTTTGCTCCCTCTACAGTCCTGCTGTGATAAAGGGGAGAGTGATATGACGGCTTTAAAGATTTTTGGACTGCTTAACGGCGGGTTTTATGTGTTGTATGGATTATTCGGCGCGTTTGTCCCTCAGAAAATGCTCAATCTCATGGGATGGACGGCTAATCAACTGGGCCTGCATCAAATACGCGCCGTGTCTATGGCCATGACGGCAATTGGTCTTATTATTTGTGCAGCGGCGCTGCGAATGGCCGATTTTGTACCGCTGACGCTTGCTATTTTGTTATTGACCATGGGGTTTTTGGCGGGGCGTTTGCTCGGCATAATTTTAGACGGCGCAGGGCCTCAGCAAACTTATGTCGAAATAGGGATTGAGATTGTCGTTATCGCGCTTGGCGCATTTTTGCTCTCGCGCGTTAAGGCCGGCGGCTAGAGGCTTTGACTAAAAATCAAGATCGCGGTAGTGACGCGGCGCAATAATTCCGGGCATGCGGTCCTCGAGTAAAGGCTGCACACTTGGCCGAGATTTTAGTTTTTGATACCAGTCTTTTATTTCGGGCCAATCGCGCCAGCGAATTTCGCCAATAAAATCAAGGCAAGATAAATGCGCAACCCCTGCAATATCGGCGAGGCTGAAATACCGCCCCGCAAGATAATTGCGGCGCTCTAGCAGCCACGTTAGATATTCAAAATGACGGTGCATGGCTTCGCGGCCTGCGCGCAAGGTCGGCGGATGAGCGGGCTCACCGGGCAGCATGACCTTTTCAATGCGCTCATGCATAATATAGGCGTGCACATCATCGGTGAATTTTATATCTAGCCAATCACACAGGCGGCGGGCTTCTGCGCGTTCCGCCGGATCATCACACATGAGGCGAGCTTTTGGCGCGCTATCGAGCATATATTCGCAAATCGCGCGCGCCCCCACGATTAAGATAGGCCCGCCAGATGTGACATCAGAGAGAGCTGGCGGCGTGCCTTCAGCGCAAATGTCTAAAAACGCCTTTTCGGGTGCCCAAGGGTTAACAGTCTCAAGTTTAAACTTGAGTTTTGCCTCAGTCAGGGCAATCCGCGCCTGACGAGAGGCGGGGTCCAAAGGAAAATGATATAAAATACGCACCAAGGTCCTGTAACCCAAGGAGTGGTAACGAAGCGTTAAACACGCTGCGCAGGAGGAATTTTATTTGCGAAACTTCGGGTGAATGTAAAAGGGTCTAAACCCCTGCCGCGTTTTCTAGGCGTTCAATAAGCTCAGCATTTACGACGCCCGTTTCGCCCATGCCATTATTACGCTGAAAGTTAAGGATCGCATTTTTCGTTTTCGGTCCAATCGCCCCGTCAGCGGCCCCGACGGCATATCCAAGTTCATTAAGCAAGGTTTGTGTCTGGATAACGACCGCTTTACCAGCGCCGTTATCGGCAACTTGAGAGGGCTGAGCCCAAGGGACATTATTGAAAATCCCATTGGCTTCTTCATCAATACGTGAAGGCTTAAAGCTTGCAATACGTTTGTCGGCGCGCGCGATTTGATCTTCTGAGAGTGTCTTGCGCAGCACAGCAACACGGCCTGCGGCCATTTGGTCGCCTTGAGCGCCTCCAATAGAATACCAGACTAGAGCGCTTTCCATATCTTGCGGTAGGCCTTGGCCGCTTTCAAATAAGACGCCGAGGTTGAACTGACTATCAACTACGCCGCGTTGTGCGGCCTTTTCAAACCATTTCGCCGCTACAGGCATTTGAACGTCGACTCCTCCGCGGCCTTCCGCGTGATATAGGGCCAAGTCATGCATGGCAATACGGTTGCCTCCGCGCGCCGCGCGTTCAGTAAGCTGGCGTGCGGTTGTCGCATCTTTGCCAACACCTTGGCCCGTTTCGTAAAGTTTTGCGAGGCGGTAAAGCGCGGCGGGTTGTTCTTGATTGGCGGAGGCCCGAATAAGCTCAACACCTGATTCGAGCTGACCATTTTCTATTTGGGATAAACCGAGCTGCAATTGCGCAATTGGGTTGCCCGCTTTAACGGCAGTGTTGAGCGCGTTTTCGCCGCCCGCCACAAGGTTCATTTTGCGGTTATCAGCATAGTTGCCAATCGTCTCTTGATCGATAGTTGGAGGCGTATTAACTGCATTTTGGCTTTGTGAAGGAATGTCCCCCGAAAACACTACGTTGGTACGGTCATTTTTTGCGACTGAAAATTCTGGGTTATTGGCTATTGGTGAGCTGCCGCCTTTAAGTGTTTGGACGCCCATAAAACTTGCCACGCCGAGCGCCGCTACTAGCGCGCCGACTTTCAGGTTTCGCGGAGTTAATAAGGGGGAGGTGGCAACGTTATCCAAATTTGCGGATTTCACTTTGCCGGCTTTACGCCCGATTTTCTTTAAACTCTCAAAGGCTCCAGGCCGAGCAGCGCCCATGCTTTCATCGCTAAATTCTGCCATTTGAACGGGGGTCTCAGAATGACCCTCTGCATAAGCTGGATCGGCATAAGGGAGTTCACTATCAGCTATATTTAGGTCTTTAACGGGCGGGAAAGGGGGCTGCGTGTTAGTATAAACGGGCGGCGCATCATACGGCGCCGTTTCGTGTTGAGCTTGACTAAACTGCGGCGCAGCGGGTTGCTGCCCATATGGGTTTTGTTGATGGTTGGGATTTGAATAAGGGTCTTGGGCTTGCGGTGCATAAGCGGGGGCCGCTGGGGCCACCATTTGCGGGACGGCTTTATAAGCGGCGGGATCATAAGGCACCGCTTGTGCAACGGTTGGCTTATTGAGCTCAAGTGGTGTTTCCGCTTCATATTCTACTGGCGCGAGGTTTGATTGTACGGGACTGGATTGTAGAGGGCTTGGGCTAAAAGCATCTTCTTGTAGGCTAGGGTTTGGTGCGCGCGCCGCAGCGTTTGCTGGAGCAATGGGCGCGGACAGAGCAGAGGTTGCTGTTGATGAGCTTAAAGTGAGCGCCGGCGGCAAAGCCTGTAAATTTGGCGCATACTGGTCTTGGGCAGGCTCTGGTGCTTGTGTCAGCCCATATTCTAAACCTTCAATACGAGAAGTGAGAGGCACTATAGCGCGGTCTATTTGAGTATCAAAACCGCGTGTCTCGCTCTCTAAAGCTTCAAGCCTACGTTCGACGACACGGCGAAATTGCTCAAATTCAGCATTAGACGATAGAGTTGATTCGCTTAACTCTTGACGTAGTTTTGCACCTAAAGTCTCGCGGCGACGGCCCATCTCTTCGGCAACATCAACAATCTTGTCGCCTAAGCTTCGAATGGCTTCTGCGCTCTCGCTTTGTAAATTTGAAAACCGTAGCTGAGAGGCTTGCGTTTGTGTTTCGTGCTGTTTTTCGAGCGCGGCCTGCGCGGCAATTATTCTTGACTCCCCGCTTTCAATTGTGCGCCTCATTTCAGCCATGGCCGCCTCACGGGTCTGTGCCTCGTTGGACAGACGGTCTTCAACAGCCGTGGCAATATCAGCTATGTGGCGGTTAATGCGCGCGATTGCGGCGCTTTGCACGGCTTCAGACTCGGTTAGGCGTTCGTCCGCGCGCGTAAGCGCCGTTTGTAAGCTATCAATGGTTGGGTTGCTCAAGGCTCCTGCCAGATCGCGGCGAATATCAGCCTGCAGTGTTTCAAAGTCTGTAGTCAAAGTCTTTGAAAGGGCCGTGACGCGGCGCGTTAGCCGCGTCTGCCCAGCTTTAGTACGGCCCATTTGCTGGGCAAGCGCACTAAAGTCAGTTTTAAGCGCTGTAATATTTTTCTGAGTCTGATTATTGGCCGTATTAAGCCGGCGCGTCACATTATCAAGCTTGGCTTGAAGGCTGAGTTTAGCGGAAGATGACGTCGCAGCTTTCTTAGCTGCAGTCGTCTTAATTGTCTTAGAGGCAGGTGTCTTCACTGACTTAACGGCAGGTGCTTTTACGGCCTTTACTGTCTTGGCCGAGGCTTTGACTTTGGACGAAGATTTTTTTGTCGGCTTTGACGGCGATTTCGCCATAATGCCACCCCTATCAATGGTCTTGAGTGACTTCTCTCCCGTAAGCAGGCGAGAAAATCACATACTATGCGAGATTCTTAGGGCTATATGTCGACAATTGTAGTTAATAGGGGGTTAAGACGTTAACCTTTTCGCACTTATTCTCATGTTTGAGATGTGTTTTAGGGATCTACGGGTGGGAAAAAACCGGGAGCTACCGCTGTAAGCTGGGCCTCGGCCTTATCGATTGGGCCGCGCAACGTGTCTGAAGCATTGGGAAAGGCGCGTAAGGTATCATTTATATTCCAACTTTGAATAAAATCGCCTCGCGCCGCCTCAAGTTGAGCTAATCCTTTATAGGCCAAAAGATCGTAGGGGTTGCGGGCAATTGCCTGACTGAGAAGGTCTTCTGGGTCGAAGGCCTCAAGACCTGCTGCCGCGCGTTGAGCTTTGGTTGTCTTGGCAAGGGCGAGGCCTGCGCGCCGCAAAACTAAAGATGGGGCATCTGGCGCTGATATAAGTGGGGACAAAGCTTTTAAGCCTTCAAGTCGTGTTGATTTACGATCTGCCTGATCTAAGGCGTCAATTAAGGAGGATAGCTCTGGATGCGCTTCTTTTTGACTCTGCGCTTTTGAGATGGCTCTACAAAGCCCAGCTAGCTGTTCGCATCCGCCCATCATATCTTTTAGGGATTGGGCTGATATCCAAGCAGAGAGCGGATCGCCTTGCGAAATCTGTTGATTTATCACAGTCAGCGCTGACTCAGGCATCACTTGACCGCCCAGAGCGCGGCCGGCGACGGCTTCGGTCATAACAAAATCGAGCGGTGAGACGCTGCTGCCTTCCACAATTGAGGCGGCGCCTTTAGGCAAAGGAAACTCTGCAGTTTCTGACATTTTAGACTTTAAAGTCCAGCTGATGATCTCCCCGTCAGGAATTTTCGGGCCAAAGCTGACAAAGGTCATGGCATTGGGCGCGGCGCGCACGTCCTTTAGTTCAGCCAAAATAGCTGGATGCACAGGTTCGCTATGATACAGCAGGCTGAGAAAGCTATACGCTTGGCGGTAATCTTCTAGTTTAGGGCCGTTTAGGGCTGCGGAAAAAACCTGCTCACCTTCAAAGTCAGCGGTAATTTTGTTGTCTGTTTGAGAGACTGTCAGGTCAATAGGAGGCGCCCCTGCTGCATATCCAAGCGCGCTCTCGAGATAAAAGGCATCCAGTGTGAGGCCGTCGCCAAGCGGAAGTTTGCGTAACTGTCCGCCATTAGTCATTCTCCCGACTGTATCAACGGCGCGGTAAGATGCTGCATATAAAGACGTATTGGTGAAGCTATTGCTGGCTTTGTTCACGTTAAGCAAGCGCTTCTCTTTGAAGTCATAAATCACTAATTCTTCAGATGATTTAGAGATGGAGGCGTAATCTGTCCCGATAATGATGTCGATGATTGACGTTCGGCCCGGAACAGCGGTTTTAGCATTTTTGCGTGTGATATCGTAGCGCAGCGTTAAACGCGGGCCTGTAGTGGTGCCTCGCTGGGATAGATAGTCGGGTGCAGAAGTGAAGAATGCAAAACTCTTTGGGCCATTGCCGGCTTCTACCCGCTCTAATTGGGAGAGGTCACGAACAATGGAATTCTCACGCTCTTGATCCGTCAAAATCTCTTGAGATGGAGGGGGCGTAATTGCAGCCCCTTTAGAAGGCCGCGAGAGGGGCGGCGCTGTTGAAATAACTTCATTTGAAATGATTTCATCTTCTAAACCTTCTATCGGGATGTCATCCTCTACTCGTATGTCGCCCTCTGCTCGTATGTCTAAGGGTGCGGCTATGATAGACAGGTCTTCAGTAGCGGCCGTATTCCTAATCGGCGGCGATGTCTTTACAATATAGTTCAGGACACGTTCCCGCGCCGTCATATCTATTTGTGCTGAAGCGGTCACGGCAAGAGAGGTGGTGGCCGCCAGACAGCCAATATTTTTTATAAAAGAGCTAATAGGGCGCGTTTTGATCATACGCTCACTATTCACAGCGCGGGCGCGGCGTCAACTAACTCTATCAGTGTGGATGGGTCTCCAGCGAAAGATTTAACTTTAACTGTTTATATGCAACTTTTTGCATTTGACGTTGACGTTAACGTCACCTTGAGCCAGTATAATCGAAATGAATAAAGTAACCTCTATAAAAGGCACTATAGCCGCACCAATTCCGAGTGTCGACACGCAGTGGGGTATTCAGGATTTTGCGTCTTTTTTTGATATCACGCCGCGCACGCTGCGCTTTTATGAGGATAAAGGCCTTATCTCGCCCAGTCGACAAAACGGTAGCCGCTGTTACGGCGCGCGGGATTATGTCCGCACAGAGCGCGTCATTCGCGCCAAAGAGCTTGGCTTCTCTTTAGACGATATCAAGGACCTGTTTGCGGTGATCGACGGCGAGGTTGTCGGGAAGGCCGCCTTGCTTGACCGCAAAGCCCGTATGCAGTCGGCTGTGTCTCAGCTGCGCCGCAACCGCGAGAACATAGATAGCGCGCTTGGTGAGCTTGAAGTTCTTATCGGGCGCATCGAAAACTATGCCAAAACTGCCGATGAAGACGGCGTGTTTCAAAACGCCGCCGCCTATGAAGCCATGTTTGTGAAAACGCTCGCCGATTCTGACGAAGATTATATTTTAGGCTATCCTGCCCGCAGCACCCCGATTAACGCCAACCCCTAAGAGGTCCACTATGCCCATTTATAATGCCCCCCTCCGTGATATGAAATTCATCATGCAAGAAGTCCTTAATGTCGGCTCGCTGACGGAATATGAACAATATTCCGAAGCCGATGTGGATACGCTTGACGCGATATTAGAGCAAAGCGCGAAATTTGCCTCCGAAGTCCTCGCCCCGCTTAATGTTGTGGGTGATCACGAAGGCTGCACGCGCCATGCGGATGGCTCGGTGACAACGCCGACAGGCTTTAAAGAGGCCTATCAGCAAGTCGTCGAAGGCGGCATGATGGGCCTGTCTGAGGACCCTGAATACGGCGGACTTGGCATGCCAACAACCTGGAGCGCGGCTACGGGCGAAATGCAATCTGCGGCCAATATGGCCTTTGCTATGTATCCCGGCCTGACGGGCGGCGCGGCCAAGGCGATTAAAATCGGCGGCTCGGCTGAGCAAAAGCAGACATATTTGCCAAAAATGATAACGGGCGAATGGACGGGCACCATGAACCTGACGGAGCCGCATTGCGGCACGGATTTGGGCCTTTTGAAGACCAAAGCCGTTTTGCAGGCCGATGGCAGCTATAAAATCACAGGGCAGAAAATTTTCATCTCTGCGGGTGAGCATGACATGTCCGATAATATTATTCACTTGGTGCTGGCCCGTATTGAAGGCGCGCCAGCGGGCGTGAAAGGCATTTCGCTCTTTATTGTGCCCAAGTTCAAGTTGGACGAAAATGAAAACCCCGCCGAGCGCAACCCCGTGAGCTGCGGCGCGATTGAAGAGAAAATGGGCATTCACGGTAATTCGACCTGCGTGATGAATTTTGACGAGGCTGAAGGCTATCTTATCGGCGATGAAAACAAGGGTCTTCGCGTGATGTTCGTGATGATGAATGAGGCGCGCATGGGCGTTGGCATGCAGGGCCTCGCCCAGTCGGAAGTTGCCTATCAAAATGCGGTGATTTACGCCAATGACCGCCTCCAAGGGCGCAGCTTAACAGGGCCAAAAAATGAAGGCGGGCCTGCTGATCCGATTATTGTGCATCCTGATGTGCGCCGTATGTTGATGGAAACCAAAGCTTTTAATGAAGGCTCGCGCGCGCTGATTTACTGGGCGTCAATGCTTGAAGATCTGGAACCTATTCACGCAGATGAAAAGTTCCGCGAGAAATGCGATGATTATCTCGGTCTTCTGACGCCTGTGATTAAGGGCTATATTACCGACAAAGCGATGGGCACGACAATTGACTGTCAGCAAATTTTTGGCGGTCACGGCTTTATCGAAGAATGGGGCATGAGCCAATTTGTCCGCGATACGCGCATCGCGCTTATCTATGAAGGCGCGAACGGTATTCAAGCGCTTGACTTGGTCGGGCGTAAGCTGGCCCGTAATGGCGGCCGCGCGCTGATGACCTTATCGGCTGAAATCGACGCCTTTGCCGCAGAGCATAAAGACAATGAAAACATATCAGATTTCATGGAAGGTCTCTCCCATGCCAAAGGCAAATTGACGGAAGCGACGATGTGGCTGATGCAAAACGGCATGAGCGATCCTGATAATGCAGGCGCGGGCAGTGTGGATTATATGCATATGATGGGACTGACGTCGCTGGCCTATATGTGGGGCAAAATGGCCGTCACCGCGCAGGCCGCAATTGACGGCGGCAGCAATGATGAGTTCTATTCAAATAAAATCATTACGGGCCGTTACTTTGTGCTGCGCATGCTGCCCATGCTCGAAGCACATTTAGCCAAACTGAAGACAGGCGCTGACCCTGTCATGGCGCTGAAAGCGGAAGCGTTTTAAGATACAAAAAATTGACTTGGCGCGCCCTATATGGCGCGTCACACTCCATTATATTTATAAAAATCAAACGAAACGGAACATCCTATGGCAGCCATCGATTTCAAAAAACCAGACTGGTATGATGAGGAAGATATCAATATCTTCCGTGAAGCTGTTTACGGCTTTTACGAGCGCGAAATGGCGCCGCATTCGGAAAAATTCCGCAAGAATAAAAAAGTCGACCGCGAGTATTGGAATAAGGCGGGCGCGATGGGGCTGCTTAACTGCGCAATTCCTGAAGAATATGGCGGCGGCGGCGGGGATTACCGCCACGAAATGATAATCATGGAAGAGCTTGTCAAAGCCAATGTCGACGGCTTTGGTCTCTCGCTTCATAACGCGATTGTCGCGCCTTACATCCTTCATTACGGTACAGAAGAGCAAAAGCAAAAATGGCTCCCGAGAATGGCAAGCGGCGAGCTTGTCGGCGCAATTGCCATGAGTGAGCCTGGCACAGGGTCAGACCTGCAAAATGTCAAAACCAATGCTAAGAAAGACGGCAATGGCTGGATTATTAATGGCTCTAAGACATTCATCACAAATGGCGGCACGGCAAACCTGATTGTTGTCGTAGCCGATACAGGCGGAGAAGGGAAAAACTCTAAGTCTCTTTTCGTAGTTGAAACAGACGGCGCAAACGGCGAAGACGACGGCCTAGACGGTTTCCGGCGCGGGCGCATACTCGATAAAGTTGGCATGGACGCGCAGGACACGGCCGAGCTTTTCTTTGATGATATGAAAGTCCCCGCGGACGCGTTGCTCGGACCTGAAACGGGTCACGGCTTTATACAGCTGATGAAAGAACTCCCTCAAGAGCGCCTCAACATTGCGGTGCAAGGCGTGGCGCAAATGGAAGCGGCTCTTGAATTGACGATTGAATATGTCAAAGACCGTAAAGCCTTCGGCAAGCCGATTTTAAACTTTCAAAACACGCAGTTTGAACTGGCGGAATGTAAAACTATCGTCACCATCGCCAAGACATTTGTTTATGACTGCGCGGAGAAACATCTTCGCGGCGAGCTTGATACCGTCACGGCGTCCATGGCGAAATATTGGGTGACGGACAAAGAATGCGAAGTCATAGACCGCTGCTTGCAATTATTTGGCGGCTACGGCTTTATGAATGAATACCGCATTGGGCGCATGTACCGCGATAGCCGCGTGCAGCGCATCTACGGCGGTACCAATGAGATTATGAAACTCGTCATCGCGCGAAGTCTTTAACTTAGAATTTAATCAAGGAGCCTAACATGGCAGATGCATATATTTTTGACGCGGTGAGAAGCCCGCGCGGTAAAGGTAAAAAAAGCGGTGCTTTGCACGAGATTACCGAGCTGTCTTTGCTCACGCAGCAGCTTGAAGCGATTCGTGACCGTAATGATTTGGATACGTCAAAAGTGGACGACATTATCATGGGCTGCGTGTCTCCTGTGGGCGGACAAGGCGCGGATATTGCGCGCGCGGCGGCGATTACGGCCAATTATGACCAAGGCG
>CAZFWZ010000083.1:0-10818 GCA_964522765.1 uncultured Caulobacterales bacterium
AACCGAAGGCGGCAGGTCTATATTATTTAGGCTTGGCCAGACAGTCCGCTTATGCCCCAAAGCGGACATTAGCCTGTTCCCTATTACCAATTTAAAATTCCCTGCTCACGGGATTAAATTCCCTGTTAAATTTTTAGGGAAATCTATGAAAAACTATGTGGTTTCAGGGGGTTACATGCGTAGAATCCCAATAAATGCCATAAAAAACGAAAAATTCCCTGTTAATTCCCTGTTTTTCAAGGAATTTAGGTCTGAGACTGGTTATCGGAAGACTGCGTCCACTACCACACAATCTGCTTGTTCAGTCCAATATGTTCTTGATGCTCATATTCATCTCTTTGGGCTAATATTCCCACAATATGGCCGAACTGTCTAAACAGAGCAGGGACGCATGACGTGGGAACAGACGATGCTAGTGCTTTGTATAAGTCTTGAAGGAGATTTCCTGAAGAGCAACCACCAGATTATCGTTATTTAGAGTTTCATCAGATTTTTCTTTTGGGATAGAAACTTTTAATACATTGTTGTTCGTTATTTTAATATTTGAACAGTTGTAACTGAAGGTAATATTGATGTCCTCAACTGGCGAGACTAGCTCAAGAGGGGCATTGTTTAGGACGAGCCTTGGCTGACCCCAAGGCTTGTTTTTAAACTTTACCTGCAGTCTGTTATCCTTACAGATTTCAGGATTAGCCTTAAATATTAAGGCTCCCACACGATCACCAGAAAGACTAACGGATGTCTTTTTTTGTTCGAATCCTGCTGGAAATAACTCATTTATATTTGTGAGCAAATTAGTCTCCTCTACAATTTCTATTGGTTTCAAAACGGAGAACTTTATTGATGACAGCCTGAGGGGAGAAACAGTTTCAGTGTCGATTGGATTGAATGATAGATTAATGATTTTTGCGCCTTTGTGGACGTCAGGAGATATAAAAAAACCTCTGTTTAATTGCCGCCGTTTGGGTTTTATGAAAGTCGTAAACTCTTCGCCGTTTATGATAATTTTTCTGTCTACGGCTTCGCCAGAATAAATTTCAAACTGCAGAAGCAAGGGTTCATTGGGATTCGGCGGCGTCTTTAGCTTAATCGCAACATCGATTATTCCATTTTCGGCCTCAATGTAATTTGGCTCTAGATTATATTTATCAAGATCAATGAAGGCATTAAGAAAGTCACTGTCACTTTTGATGTCTTGACCAAAACTCATGACTTGCCCAATTTTATAAGTCTTTTTATTCTTGACCTTTACGGACTCAGTCACCATCCCAATTCTATTCCAAGATGACTGATCGCGCACATCTCCTTTAATTTCATAACTTTCAAAATCTTCTAGGTATTTTGAATCCCATGTTGAAAAGGTGTAAAAATTAAACACTCTTGTACGCTCTTCAGTTTCAGCAATTTTTTGCACGTCCTTGCCTTCGAAATTACTTATATTAATGCCAGCGGCTGCAGCGATTGACGGCGCGACATCTACGCCTGAAACTGGGGCTGCAGAGCGAGATAACGGCCCTCTCTGCTCCGGGGGTTTCATTAAGAAAATAGATTTTGCAGCAGCGCGGCGATAACCATGTTTTCCTGATTTTACGTAATCCTTTTTTACGGGGTCATATTGAATTGCATTCCCTTGGCCCATGCCATGATCAGAAACGATTAAGATTGTAGAATTATCATAAGCCCCGATTTCCTTTAACTGGTTTAAATATAATCCCATCAATTTAAGAGCGGCAATGGAATACTCACGATAGGCTTCTAAGCTGTCTACATGCGCGATGTCGTTGAGATCGCGATCCAAATAAAAAGGCGCGTGCGGTAGATCGAAATGATAAAATCTAAAAACAGGATCATCAGTGGCTATGGCGCCATGTTCATTAATTAAATCACGAAAGCCTAAAGCGTCGTGGCGTTGACTATGCTTATACTTGAAAGGCTGCGGAATAGCTGACTCGTCCTTTGCTTTGTCATTCTGAGTTGTCTCATCGCCCGCTTTGTCATCTAGGGCTCTCATAAACATAGCTTTCGCCTTTTCTGCGTCTAAGACGAAGTCTCCATTGTTGAAAATGGTAGGTTTTAGGGCATGTGGAACGGCTCTAAAAAATGAAAGATCTAGAGCTTGAAGGTAGGTTTTTATTTTCGCATCAGACGGAACTCCGCCGACAACATTGTCCATTATACCTGGACGCACATCTATGGCGTTGATGAGACTGGGAAAAGATTTAATCTGGGGATATAGGCCAATGTCCCAACCCTCATCTTGCATCCGCTCCAGGAGGGAGCCTTTATACGCGGTTTTGAAAAAATCTAATATAGGTTCTTTTTTTTGATAACGCTTGCCCGTTAAAAACAAGGGTATTGTTGGATAGGTTTTCGCAAATACGGCCGCGTTGTTCTCATAGCTTGTAAACCCTTCCAAAGGCTCCAATAAGTCAGGAAACTTATCAGAAAGCTCAAGAAAATAGTCAATTTGGTAGGCATCGAATAAAAAGACGATTATATTTTCGGTGCGAGAAAATTCGAACTTGGCGCTCTCATCAACCGTGTAGGGCGTCTTCACGGGGCCATAATTTGTGATGTTTAATCCCGTCATAATCCCCGTAATCGCGCCGACGCCTAGCAGAATATTAACTGACTGACGCTTGACAAACTTAGGGGTAAATAAGAGCGCGCCAACGGCTACTCCCCACATGATAAGGTCTAGAAAACCGAGGCCCGCATTTTTCTTAAAATCAAGTGTATGCCCATCTAAAATTCCATAATTCCAAGCCAAAAAGTTTTGCTGAATGAATATTGCTAGTGCAAGAATAATCAATAATGGGACAAGGTGTTTTCGTAATATGTGCGGGGTCAATAGCGCAATAAGAATAGAGAAAATTGCAATGGTAAGCAAGGTTAGCCCTAATACAGAATAAGAATATGTAAGGGGCGCTTCGAAATTGAACTTATTTCTTGCCCATATAGCAATTGGAAAGCTTATGAAAATTTGAAATAAGCATAAAAATAATCCAAAAAAGAGCGCCAATTTTCCGGGCACGTCTCCAGTTTTATTTTTTGCTGTATCCTTAATAGCTGCCAAAATTAAGCACTCTTCTTAAATATAGTTATGATGGATTGTAGCACAGTTGAAAGTGTCCAGTAGAGCACCATGGCTGAGGGAAAGGGATAAAAAATTACAAAGAATGCCGCACCCATTAAGTACAGGTTTCGTTTTTGTCGTTTGATTTCCCGCGGCGAGGCGGTAGCGCTCTGAAGCTTATAAGCAGAAAAAAATGTGACCCCAGCCATAATAAACGGCAAAATATTGAGGGACTGCCCAAACAAAGGAATAGGAGCAGAGGTCGCGGCAATCGCGTCGGGATATGCGAAGCTATTGATCCATAACCCGCTTGCATTACGTAGAGGTTCGACTTCACCCAACATGTTAAATATAGCAATCAGAACAGGTAGAGATATCATCGCCGCAAGAAGAGGCTTTAGGCTGTAATAGGGCGTAATGCCGCGCGCTTTATAAGCGGCCATGACCTTGTTGTGGGCTGTCTCCCCTTTGAAGTTATTCTTAATGTCATCAAAGATAGGTTCCAGTGCCGTTTTATGAGAATTAGCTTGATTTTGAAATCGAGTGGTCAGCATAGCGACCGGAAGAAGCATGAGCTTAATAACAATTGCAAATAACAGCAGGCTGAAACCCCAGCCAAGCCCTGTAACGGATTGAATGCCTTTATAGAGCCCTTCAACTAAGCGGCACAAAACACGCATCCATCGCGGAAGATGAGCGTATTGAAGTGTACGCATATCAACCACTCCGTCGAACTCTGGCGCAATTGTGCTGTCAGGGTTGCCGGTAAAAATTGTTAAATCAGCAGTAACGCCTGCAGGCCATGTGATTGTCATCATATCCGGCGTTAGGCTTATCGTTCCTGTTTCACTTCGTGCAAGGACCGCTTTGAAGCGGCCTTTATAGCCCGTCCAGTTCCCGTCGGATATTATGGTCTCGCCGTCCTTAAATTTTATGATGTGGACGCGGCCATTTTTCATAACTTTGACAGCGGGCGCCAGGCCTAGATATACAGCCATCCCGCCATGTCGATAATCATCTTTTATGCCGCTTGAGTGAAGGTCCAGTTCATAAACTAAGCGTGATTTAGTTGCGTCCTGAAAGGTGAACTTTTTAAGGAGGCCGCCTTGTACGTCGTCTTCCGAAATACTCATTTTGACAGTGTCATCAGAAAATTGAGCGTAAGATATAGACGGGGTTAGAAGGGCGGCCACACAGGCAAAAAGGAAAACTAAATGTGCCTTATAAGTAAAAGAAATATGTTTAAACCCTGACATTATCCTTCAACAAGCCTTAGGATTTCACGCGCCCCAACCTCGTCTGAGCGCCCCACGTTATAAACATATTTATCAGCTAAGGTTTGCGGCAATGGTTTTAACTCCAGCTCTAAAATAGCGTCGAGATTGTCAGGAGAAATGACACTCCCTATTGAAGGCCTAATATCAACTTCAAACGGCGTAAGAGGGATGTCTTTATAAGACGGATTATTCACCTTCCGCTCTACATCGATAAAGATAACGGGCTTTCCTAATCCAAAGGCATAATCAAGCGCTGCGCCTGACCAATCACATATCATAACGTCTGAGGCGTGAAGCGAATTTTGACCTTCTACATTGTTTTCATATTCAAAATTAGGATTGGTTTTATGTTTATTCACGATTTCATCAACGCGCCCTGCTGCAAATTTAATAGTCTGGGGATGTGGACGCAGCGTAACTTTCTCACCCTTTGAGAGTAATAACTCAACAACTCTAGCTCCGACACCCGTTTCAATTGTTCCGGCGTCTCCCCAGGAAGGCGCGAGTAAAAAATGACGCTGTTTCGGCGTCTGTGTCTCGGTTTTATGAATGCGTTTTGCTGCTTGCGCCTTAATCGAGTCAATCCGTGCATATCCATGTTCAAATACATTTTTAGGACTCTGGCCTGCCAGTTTCTCCATGGTCCTTATTTCGGCTTCATGGTGCGGGCCCGCGCAAAAAATTGTATCATAGTTGTCGAACGCCCCCGGGCGGTACACCATGTGCAGGCTGACAAGGGAGTGCTGTATATAGACATAATGTACGGGGTGCGATGATCGTTTAACTTGATATTGCCCCAGATCAGGCATGGTCATGACCACAACATCTGTGTCCATATTCGCGAAGATCCAATCTCGCACAAACCCTTCGCCAATGACGAAGGTTTGCAGGCGGGGATGCTCTATCTTCAATCCGGGATCGGTAGGAGAAGAAGTCACGAAACACACAGGAATATCCGATGTGTCTAATATGGTTTGGAGAAGCCCTCTTAAATAAGACCAGTAGTTTTTACCTTCCGAATATATCGTGAGGCGGCGGTGACTTTTGGGAAGTTGATTATACGCAATCACATTTTTAAGATGAGAGAAAAAAGACCAGAGTTTTTTCATTAGTCTTTCTCGAAAACGAGGCGGCTAACATAGGGGTCTTCTGATTTATACTTCGCCATACCGCGTCCGGTAATTGCGTATTCCAGCTTAAACCCATGCGTCTTTGTTTGAGCGTCAATAAAAGCATCTGTGTCAACGAAACGCCTGTAATGACCGCCAAAAGTTTTAACCAAATCAGCATCTTCCTTAGATCTGAATTCGAAATAAATTTTTTCCCCAGACGTCATAAGCTTGCTTAGACTGACCAGAAATAAGTTTTCTTGTTCATCATTAACAGAATGCATCACAAATCTTGAATAACACACCACGGCGCCAGTTTTTGTTGCTGCCCTTGCGGCTGTGAATAATCGCTGTAAGTCGCTGTGATTGGAAAGATCAGCTTGCATAAAATGAGCCGTGTTCAGTCCCATTTTTACGGCCTTGGAACTACAAGATTTTACGGCTTCATGGGAGAGGTCGACGGCGCATACGGGCTGTTGGCGACTTGCGAAATAAAGTGAATCCCGGCCATTTCCGCACCCCAGTTCAACAAGACAGCGGTCTTTAGGAATTTCTGTTGCAACCAGCGCGCAAAATTGTGACGGGACTGAAAGCGCATTTTGTTTGTAGAATTGTTCCCAATACTCACGATTGGAATTTACATCATGATTCATGGGTGTGTCTTTCGCCATTGGGGGAACGGGATGACTTGCCGAAGTCTATTGATCTGAAGGGCCTTGATCTGAAGTGTCTTGGGAATCGTCTTTTGAGCCGCCTGTGAAGATAGCTTTAATCTTATACCAAAATGATTTTATGGTTAGGCCAATAACGACAAAGAAACCGATTATCGCTGACATGATTGCGCTGCCTGAACCTGGATCAATATAGGCATGCGCTGTTTCGGGGATCAGCAGAAACATGATTATAAAAAACAAAAATAAACGCATTAAAAGCCCCGTAATCAATACATTTCACGCTTAACGCGTAAATGTGAAGCCACGTTAGTGACACGCCTTCTTACCGTCAACTGGGAATTCGAAGTTAAGGAGTTGGATAGGAGCGCGTGCTTTCAATAGGTTGAGGTAGTAATAATAATAAGAATTGAACCCTAATACGCAAAATTACCTGTTATTAGGAAATTTGGGCGCTAGACTGGCCATTGAGAGACGACGTGTCTCATCATCATGAATTCATTAAAAGAGAACGAAACAAATGACGAAAACCCAGCGCTATTCTGACGTCGCCCGCGAAATTTCAGCAGTGATTGAAGGCGAGCCTTCCTGCACGGCTCGTATGGCAACAGCGTCTTGCCTGTTGTCATTGGCTTTTCCAGAAACTTATTTTTGGACAGGGTTTTATGTCGTTGACCCTAATAAGACCGAAGAGCTAGTTGTTGGGCCTTATCAGGGCAGTTTAGGGTGTTTGCGTATACCTTTCTCGCGCGGGGTTTGCGGTGCGTGTGCGACACAGAAACAAACAATTATCGTGCCAGACGTTCACGCCTTTCCGGGGCATATTGCCTGTGATAGTCAGACCAACTCAGAAATCGTCGTGCCCGTGTTTGATGATAAGGGGGGCTTATTTGCTGTGCTTGATGTAGATAGCACAAAGCTAGACAGTTTTGATGCTGACGACCAAGCTGGACTAGAGGCGATTTGCAAAACACTTCTTATTGGGGCGTCTCAAGTTTAAGCTGTTTTAAACCTTATCTATGCCAATCTCCTCATTTAAATTCACGGGGCTGTTATCCCAATGCTGCCCGATCAACTCTAGAGCATCATCTATATTGCGGGCGCGCAAAATATCATTTTTCATCCAGTCCGGCGAAAACCCTGCTTCAATGGTGTGAAGCATTAAATCTACCATTGGGTCCCAATATTCATTCGTGGAGAGGAATACGATTGGCTTGTTGTGTAAGCGCATACGTGCCCAAGACATGACTTCAACGGCCTCCTCCATTGTACCTATTCCGCCCGGCAACACGATAAACGCATCAGACGCATCGTACATTTTGCGTTTTCTCACATGCATATCGGGCACGATTTCGTGCGGCACATCTTTTAAAACATCTTCAATTTCAGTTAAAAATGCGGGCATTATACCGAGAACATCGCCATTTTCTTGAAAGGCGGCGCGAGCCGTTGCGCCCATTAATCCCGAACCTCCGCCGCCGTAAACGAGGCGGTAACCTGCTTTGGCAATGTTGCGCCCCGTTCGTTTCGCAAGCTCTAGATAATGTGTCTCGTTTCCGGGCCGAGACCCGCAGAAAACACATATGGAACGCGCAGAAATAGCTTTACTGGAGTTTTTAGTCACTGTTATTTGTCTCTTTTGCAATTGCTTAGTTGTGTCTGGCTTTTTAGGTTGGCCTCGTTTGAAAGCTTAGCATTAAAGTGTTTGCCGACAGACACAACGTATGAGTATTGAGGGTCGCTATGAAATTTCGCGTAATTGCCATGTTACTGACAGGCTTTGCTTTAGCGATTGCGCTCCTATGGGCGGGGCAAGTGACGCAGCGTCAGAACACTGATACGCCTGCTGCCTCTGATCAAGCGAAAGAAAAGCCTATCGCGATAAGTCCACCTTCATTTGCAACTGTTGGCGTTATTGATGGGGCGCTACGAATGTCAGGAATTTCGGAACCGGGCTCAACTGTTGTATTGACTCAGGGTGGTAAACGCCTTGGAGAGGCCGAAGCCAATCAAGATGGGGTCTGGTCATCAGCGCTCCCGCTTAATCCACTTGAAACACAAGCAATTTCACTCGTGATGTTGACTGAAGACGGAGCCCGAGTGCGCTCAGATGAAACATTGTTTCGCATTCCGCAGATTGAAGACAGCCCCCAAGCGTTAGCAAGCACGGCTGAATCAGCTGTTGTTATTCCTAGTCCTCCATTTGACGTGCCAACACTTATCCTTTTAACGGCACCGGGCGGCCCATCCCAAATTTTCAAAAGCCCTTTCGGAGGCTTGCCAGTTTCGGGTCCGTTAAGCTTAGGCCCGATTGATTATGACGATAGCGGCGGCGCGGTTTTTCGCGGCAGTTCGGACCGTCCTGGCCGCGTGCGTCTTTTTGCCAATGGAACTGTGATTGGCGATGCGCTTGTTCAAGAGGGAGGAGAGTGGTTTTATATCATTGCAGAAACCTTACCGCGAGGCAGTTATGATGTCGTGGTCGCGCTGATGGAGGACACCGAGGAAATAACGCGCATTACTGTGCCATTTGAAAAAATGTCTTTTATAGCAGGTGATAAGCCGGGGGGCGGACTTTATGTGTCATTTGAAGATAAGCGCTGGCAGGTTCGCCGAGACCTTTTAGGCGGCGGGGCGCAATATACGGCAATCTTTGCGCCGTTGGGTGAGGGCGATAACGAGTAGATTATTCCGCGGGTTGCGCTCTGCCCTCGGCTTTGGCCGGTGTCTGTTTTTTACTAAGACGTTGTTTAAGCCAATCATAACGCCGCTTTATTCGGCCGCCCATCACTGTAGGAGCGGCCAGCAATACAGGCGTAATAATGAGCGTCAAGATAGTGGCAAATCCTAAGCCGCAGGCAATGGTGTATGATATAGGTGCCCATATTTCTGACGTGCCTGAACCCTTAGTCGAAAACGTGCCTGAAAAAATGTCGGCTTGCCAGCCCAGCACAAGCGGCATGAGGCCGACGATTGTCGTAAGTGTCGTGAGGAACACAGGCCGGAGACGTTGTGCTGCCGTGCGTACAGCCGCGTCTACAGGTTCATAACCTAAGCCTGTGAGGCGCTGATAGGTGTCGATTAACACAATATTGTTGTTCACGACGATCCCCGCCAGAGCGATGACGCCTGTCCCTGTCAAAATCATGGAAACATAGGGGTAGAATGTTAGGCCAAGCAGCACGCCAAAGACCGATAAAACCACAGCAAATAGAGTTAAGAAGACGTGATAAAAGCTATTAAATTGTAGCAGTAGTATGATGCCCATCATGAGCATAATCGCTAGAGCTGCGACTTGGAAAAATGCGGCCGCGGCGGCATTTTCTTCTTCTTGCCCTAGGAATTTAACATCGACTGAGGCTGGAAGGCTTGCTTCATCTGCAATCCATTCTTTAATATCTTCAATATGTACATTGGTCGCGTAACCCTCCTCCGAATTGGCGAGTATAGCATAAAAGGGAAGTTGATCTCGGCGCTCAATTTTGTCTTGGCGGGTCTTGGCTGCACGCGTGATTACAGTCGAGAGTGGTAAGGCTCCATCGCGTGTTTGGATACGTAGTTTATCCAAATTATCCAACCCGCGATATTCATATGGATACCGAATACGAATATCGACTTCCTCATCTGCATCTAGCGGGCGGTATTGCCCCACCAAAGTGCCTTCAGTGACAAGCTGCACAGCCGAGCCAATGCGGCCAACATCAAGTCCCAGCCTTCCGGCTTCGCCGCGGTCAACTTCGAGCTGCCACTCAACGCCGGGAAGGGGGAGTGTGTCTTCGACTTCAATTATGCCTTCTAAACTTTCAAGTTTTTTGCGCACACTAAGTGTCGCCGCTCGCAATTCTGCAGGATTTTCAGATGAGACTTGAACGCCGATATCTTTCCCAATGGGAGGGCCGAAACCGGGTGCAGTAACCTCAATGATTATACCAGGCATTTCGCCAATAGCCTCACGAAGATTGTCCACGATGACTTTGACCTTACTTTCGCGGTCCTCAAAAACCAGGAGCTCAGTATATATTCGCGCCACTGTATCGCTCGGCACGTTAGAGGGCCCACCACTTATACCGCCGTCATCACCTGCTCCGCCCGCGCCAGCGCCCACAACAGTGTAGACGGATGCAATATCTGCTACATTTTTAATGCGGCGTTCAATTTCTTGCGCAATTTCAAGGTCATTAAAAGCCGTGCGATTGCCACGCGCACGTGCAAGGATATAGACTTCTTCACTGGAGGATTGGGTGAAAAATTCTACAGGTTTAGGCGGCGGCCCTGCGACTGAAGCGCTAAATGCTGTTCTAATGACGAAAAGCAGGATGATAAGAGCCCCAATAACTAGCAGCGGAAACCGAATGATACCGTTGATAAAACGTACGTAAAATCCTGTAATCCCTGTAGTCGAAAGCGGGTCACCGTCTTCACCTGCGAGGGCTTGAAGGGTTGCATTGCTTTGTACCTTTTTCGGTCCAATCAAAGTCCCCATTGTTGGTAGAAAAATGAGCGCCATAACCATGGACGCTGACAGCACATAAATCATCGTCAGCGGGAAGTAAGACATGAACTTACCTGTTAAAGAATTCCAAAATAGTAGAGGTATAAAGGCTGCAAGTGTCGTGGCTGTGGAGGATACAATCGGCCAAAACATGCGCTCGCCCGCGATTTGAAAGGCCTCTTTGCGGTCCAGT